>JANONE010000317.1:0-2710 GCA_031420675.1 Ilumatobacteraceae bacterium
CAGCAAGGCAGCCTCCCGAAGGTCAGCGGGCGTCGGCCCGTTGCCGGGCTCGCTGCTTGCGTGCGCTCGCGACGAACGCGATGAACGCGATTGCGATCACGCACCACGCGATCAGTGCGATGAGGGCGATGGTGGCCACCGTGCCCCACACCGACGACGGCGTGCCCTGGGCCAGCACCGCCGTGGTGGCGAGATCTACCGAGGTGCCATCGAGCGGTACCGACCACGTGCCCGACTGCTCGCCGATGGCGGTGGTGCCGGTGGAAGGTGTGGCCAGCTCGCCGGGAAGGTCGGCGGTGAGCGTGAAGGTCACCACGTCGGTCGGTCGCAGGTTGGTGGCGGCGATGTTGTCGGCGTAGGGGCTGCCACCGATGGCGGCGAGCACATCCGGATCGGCGAACGCATCGAGGCCGCCGTCGACGCGCAGCGTGCCCGCGAGCGCCGTCGTGATGTCGTCAACGGTGACGGCGCGGGTGATGGCCACGTCGTGCAGCGGCCCACCGTTGCCGTTGATGGATGTCAACAGAGCAGTGGCTTCCTCCACTGTCGCGAACGGATGCGTCAGCACGACCTGCAGCCCGCCGGTGTCGGTGGCCGCAGGCGGGGTGAGCAGCCAACCGGCAGCCACGGCGTCGTCGAAGCGAAGGTCTTCCGCAAGGCCGGGCGCCTGCGCCACGACGTCGGCATCGGCCACTGCGGTGAGCGTGATGACGCCCGTGCCGTCGGCGTTCACCTTCACGTCGACCGTGGTGTCGACCTTGCACGCGGTGAGAGCCAGAGCAGCGACGAGGAGAGCGAGGGCGCGGCGCATCACAGCCATTCTGCCAGCCGGACTGCGCTCGCTCGCGGCGCCCTTGCCGCAGCTACTCGTACTTCGGGTAGGCGTCGGTGAGCAGCGACGTGTAAGCGCCGGTGCGCACGCTGTAACGGTGGGCCTTGAGCAGGAAGTCGAACATGCCGCGTGGCTGCGTGCCGGTGAACACGATTGCACACCAGCAGATGAGGGTCACGACCATGCCGGCGATCGCCAGCCCGGCGGTGATGATGAGTGCAGGGATGGCCCAGATGAGGCGCAACGCATTGGTGAGACGATCGGCCGACTCCTCGTAGACGAGCGAGAACTGCACCGGCTCGTCCTTCTTCTCGAACCCGAAGTTCGGGTATGCGTCGTACATCAGGCCGACGTACGTGTACGCCCTGGCTTGCCAGTCGAGTACGCCGCGCGACAGGTTCCACAAGCTCTGGTTGCGCTGACCGGTGAACAAGATGATGAACCATTGGATCACCGCCACCGCCTGGGCGACATAGCTGAGCGCGCCGACGATGATGATGTGCGGGATCGCGTAGAAGATGCGCAGCCCGCTGCTGAGCCGATCGCGCGGATCGGTGTAGTCGATGTCGAACGATGCCGTTGCCATTGCCTGACCTCCAGGTCGACCGTCCAGACCGGACCAGCCGTGGCGGAGCGTAGACGCGGCCCAGCTCGCGGCTCGACCACTCAGTGCGGCCGGGTCACTCGATGGGTGCTGCAGGCGGCTCGGCGATGACGACTTCGGGCGCCGCCGTGGTGGCGAGCTCGACCGCTGCCGGCGGCTGGAAGCCTTCCACTGCGTGGAACGACAGCTTCTTCTCGCCTGGCCGCTCGGGGTCGTCTTCGGTTTCCACCACGATGATCTCGCCCGCGTGGTACTCCTTGTACAGGATCTTCTCGCTGAGGACGTCCTCGATCATGCGTTGGATGGCGCGACGCAATGGGCGGGCGCCGAGCTGCGGGTCGTAGCCTCGCTCCGCGAGCAACTCCTTGGCCGCTTGCGTAAGCTCGATGCCGAGCCCCTGGCCTTCGAGCTGGCCGGTGAGACGCTTGGTCATCAGATCGACCATCTGCATCACTTCGTCGCGGGCCAGTTCGTGGAAGACGATGGTCTCGTCGATGCGGTTGAGGAACTCGGGGCGGAAGTGGCCCTTCAGCGCTTCCGTGACCTTGTCCTTCATGCGCTCGTAGCTCATCGCCGCATCTGCCTTGGTGAAGCCGACGTTGGCCTTGCGCAGATCGTTGGAACCGAGGTTGCTGGTCATGATCAGCACGGTGTTGCGGAAGTCGACCGTGCGGCCTTGGCTGTCGGTGAGCCGACCCTCTTCCAAGATCTGGAGGAGCGTGTTGAACACGTCGGGGTGGGCCTTCTCGATCTCGTCGAACAGCACCACACTGAACGGCTTGCGGCGCACGGCCTCGGTAAGCTGGCCACCCTCTTCGTAGCCCACGTACCCGGGGGGTGAACCCACCAGGCGGCTGACTGTGTGCTTCTCCATGTACTCACTCATGTCGAGCGAGATGAGGCTGTTCTCGTCGCCGAACAGGAACTCGGCGAGCGTCTTGGCGAGTTCGGTCTTGCCCACGCCGGTGGGACCGAGAAAGATGAACGAGCCGCTGGGGCGCTTGGGATCCTTGAGGCCCGCACGGGTGCGGCGCACGCTCTGACTGACCGCCCGGATGGCGTTCTCCTGGCCGATGATGCGCTTGTGCAGCTCACCTTCCATGTTGAGCAGCTTCTGAGTCTCTTCCTCGGTGAGCTTGTACACCGGGATGCCGGTCCAGAGGCTGAGCACCTCGGCGATGGCTTCCTCGTCGACCTCGTCTAACAGGTCGACACCGCTGGCCTTGTCCCCGGCCTCTTTGGTGGCCTTCTCCTCGAGCAGCGACTTCTCCTGG
>JANONE010000318.1:0-10037 GCA_031420675.1 Ilumatobacteraceae bacterium
ACCCACTCGGATCGACGTCAGATCGCGGCGTCAGGTTCGAGACCCGGGTTGGTTCCACTCCGTGGCCGGGTCCTGCTGGTATAGGTCGCTGAGGGCCGCGTACAGCTCGGCCTTGGCAGCGGCGAGACGGGTGGGGACGCAGAAGAACGCCTCGGTGGCGACCGCAAAGAACTCTGCTGGGCTGGCCCATGCGTAAGGGTCGAGGACGTGATCGGATTCGCGACCCTCGGCGCGGTGGAACTCGTCGCTCAACACTTCCCGCCAACGATCGAGCGCCGCACCCCGCAGCGGCGGGACGCCATCGGCGTAGCCGTCGTTCATGTCGATCTTGTGGGCGAACTCGTGGATGACGACGTTGCAGCCGAGGGTGGGGTGCCTGCTGTCGTGACGGGCCGCATCCCATGAGATCGCCAGCGGACCGGCGTGTGGACTTGCTTCGCCGATGGTGTCGAGGTCCTCGTCGGTGAAGGTGCCGGCGACCGGACCGGCGCGGGTGCCGCTGGAGACGGCCGTGGTGGGACGAATGATGATCGACCGGACCTGACGGTACGGCCAGGTGTCGAACGAGAGGATGGGAATCGCGGCGTTGGCGGCGACCGTGACCAGGACTTCATCGGTCAGCTCGATGCCGCCGACTGACTCCCACCGCTTCGCCTGGATCAGCTCCGACGTGTGCTCGAGCAAGCGACTCCGTCGTGCGGGGCTGAGGTGGGCGGCGATGCGCACGTTGGCGCTCACGATCGCGGCGATCTTCGTGTCGTCGGGAGGGGTCCGGGTAGATGATCGTCGCCACGCCATGATGAACCAGCACCGTACCGTGGCGTCGTCGCCGGTTGGCCTCGGCGTTCGATGACGTGCCGGTGCTCGTGCCGGTGCTCGTGCCGTTGCTCGTGCCGTTGCTTACATGGTGAACGCAAGATTGCGTGCGGCGTGGGCCCCGACGGCGTCGTCGCCGGTCCACGTGATGCGCCCATCGCTGATCGGGCCCTCCGGGTCGATGCGGCCGCACGCGAGCAACATGAACGTGCGCGAGTCGGTGGTGAGGGTGACGTCGGGGGAGGGCAGCTCCTCCACCCGCGCGGCGCGACCGTCGACCTTCGCCAACAGGCGGCGATGCACCGGCCCGGTGAGCTCGATGGCAATGCCCTTTCCGTCGGCGAGGCCGATCTTGTTGCCGACGATGAAGCCGATCGAACCGTGTACTTCGTCGAGCGCCATTTCGGCGGCTGGACCGCCATCGTCGCCGGCGATGCTCAGCGGCACACGGATGTCGCGTTCGTGCACCCACATGTCGAACTCGCGGATGGTCATGAAACGGCCATACGTGCCCAGACCGACAGGCGTGATCGAGGGATTCGCGAACTCCTCGTCGGTCATCGTTGCCAGTTCCGCGAGTCGTGCAGCGGTGACGGCGCAGTAACGCTCGAGGAGTGCCGGTGGCTGAAGAACCGACGCCTCTTCGGCCAGCGCCGGTATGGCGGCGAAGGGGTTCTCGTCGCCGGGGCGCCAGCCCGTGAGCGCCGCCTCGACGGCGGTGACGTGCGCGACCACGCCCTGTGCCGTCCACGCGGGGCACAGCGACTGCGCATGCCACTGCTCGGGGGTGAGGCGTTCGGCGACAGAACCGAACGACTCGAACACGGTTCGGAGGTTGGCGGTGATCGTGGTGCGGTTGCTCGTCGTCACAAGGCGAATGTAATTATTGCCAGTGGCGGTGGCAATTGATCGGTCGCCGCCGCACTTGGACCTTCGCCACGGTCGGCGCCATCGGGAGGGCCGCCCCCGATCCGTGTCGCGCCTCCACCATGATCCGCCGTGGTCACGGCCGTGACATGAACGGCGAATCCGGTGATTGGAAGGGGGCCTGATCGGCGCCCAGCCGTTGGAGCTGGATCGTCGGGGCACCTTCGGCTTCGGCGGCTGCGAGATCGACGGTGGCGACGAAGCGCCATTCGCCGTCGCCGTCAGGGTCGACCAGCTGTTGTGTGATCACCCAACGCTCCGGCTCCTCGGTCAGCGAAAAGTGGCTCGCCGATCGCGCGTCGGAGTCGATGCCGATCGCGACGTATTCGGACCAGTACGGCCTCATCGCCTCGGCGAGCCGCTCGGCGCTCCAACCGCTGCGGTCGGCGAGCGGCGCGTACGAGCGGCGCGCCAACAGTTCGACCCAACCGAACGCGGCGGTGCGCACGGCGGTGCGCCAGGCTGGGGGAGGGCCGGCGCGGCCGACGTCGGGCGCCTCCGGCGCCAGGTGCTCGTGCGCCGGCTTGCCGGCGAGCAGGGCCCATTCGTCGAGCAGCGTCGCGTCGGTTGCTCGGATCAGTTGGCCGAGCCAGGCGACGATGTCTTCGAGGGCGTCGGTATAGACGTCGTCGGGCAGCGAACGGTCGAGTGTGCGCCAGGAATCGGTGAGGTAGCGAAGAACAAGTCCTTCGCTGCGCTCGAGCCGGTAGCGACGCACGAACGTTGCGAAGGTGTCGCCGCCCTCCAGCATCTCGCGCAGGATCGACTTCGGCGCGGGACTCTCGGCTATCCACGGGTGGTGTTGGTGATAGGCGTGGAAGCAGTCGTCGAGCAGTTCGGCGAGCGGCCGCGGCCAGGTGATCGTTTCGAGCTGCTCCATGCGTTCTTCGTAGGGCATGCCCTCCGCTTTCAGGCGAGCGACAGCGGCTCCTTTCGCGGCGTTCTGCTGGGCATAGAGGATCTGCCGCGGATCGTCCAGGACGGACTCGATCACGCTGACGACATCGAGCAGGTATGCGGGATCGTCGCGATCGAAGGTTGCGATCACCTCGATGGCGAAGGGCGTGAGCGGCGCCGAGAACCGCAGTGCGGCGCGCTCGTCGGTGCCTTCCACGAGTGATCCGACGCGCACTCCCAGACAGCGACCGTGCGCGTCGCGTTGGCGCTCGGCCACGCCGGCGGCCTCCAGGCTGCGGTACACCGCAATGGCCCGCTTTTGATGTTGGCGTCGTCGCGCCGGCGCGTCGTGGTTGGTGCGCAACAGGTGCTTCAGCGCAGCCGGGCCGTCGGGACGGCGAAGCACTCCGGCGACGAGGTCGGCGGTGACCCGGAAGCGTGACGTGAGCGGCTCGGGGCGAGCGGCGATGATGCGATTCATTGCCGCCTCGTCGTAGTTGACAAAGCCTTCGGGTACCTTGGCCCTCGTCGCCTTGCGGCGGGCCTTCGGGTCGTCGCCGGCCTTGCTGAGGGCGCGGGCGGTCTCGATCACATGGTCGGGAGCCTGCACCCACACGTGCCCGTCGGGGTCGAAGCCGGGTCTGCCGGCGCGGCCGGCAAGTTGGTGGAACTCGCGCACGCTGAACTGTCGCACCCTGGTGCCGTCGAACTTCGTGAGCGCCGTCATCAGCACCGTGCGGATGGGGATGTTGACGCCGACACCGAGCGTGTCGGTGCCGCAAATGACCGGCAGCAAGCCTTCGCCGGCCAACCGCTCCACCAGGCGTCGGTAACGCGGCAGCATGCCGGCGTGGTGGACACCGACGCCGTTGCGCACCAGCCGGTCGAGCGTGTCGCCGAACCCGCGGCCCATCTTCACGCCGGCCATCGCGGCGGCGATCGCTTCCCGTTGGGGGCGGGTGGTGACGTTGGTGCTCACCAGCGCCTGCGCCCGCTCGATGGCGGATGCCTGGTTGGCATGCACCACGTACACGGGGCTCAGCCCATCGCGCACGGCGTCGAGCACGCTGTCGGCCACGGAGGTCATCCGCCACTGGTGATACAGCGGAGTGGGCCGATCGACCGAGGTGACTTCGGTGACGCCACGACCGGATCGCTGGTGCAGGTCGAGGGTGATTGCCGCCATGTCGCCGAGCGTCGCCGATGCCAGCAACATCTGGCAGTTGGTCAGTTCCAGCAGCGGCACCTGCCACGCCCAGCCGCGTTCCGGGTCGGCGTAGTAGTGGAACTCGTCGAGGCACGCAAATCCGAAGTCGCTGGCCGAGCCCAGCGCGAGTGCGTTGTTGGCAAGCACCTCGGCGGTGCACACGAGCACGGGTGCGTCGAGATTGATGGCGGCATCGCCCGTGGCCAGCCCCACGTGCTGAGCACCGAGCAGGTCGACGAGGTCGAAGAACTTCTCGGCGACGAGGGCCTTGCTCGGCGCGGTCCAGACCGCTCGGCGGCCCTCGTTGAGCGCCAGCAGCACACCGGCCACCGCGACAAGGCTCTTGCCCGAGCCGGTGGGCGTGGCCAGCACCACGTGGTCGCCTGCAGCGAGCGCGAGGGCGGCCTCCTCCTGGTGCGGGTACAGCGAACGACCGCTCTCCTGGGCCCATGCAGCGAACGCATCGAGCACCAGTGACTGGTCGCTGCCGTGGGGCGGGAGGAGTTCAGCGAGCGGGGCCATGTCGGTGCCAGTGTGCCTGGTTCGTTGCGGAGGCGGCGCACCGGCCGGCTCAGACATCCCAGGCGTGTGTCGTCGCCCCGGTGCCCACGTAGCCCAGTCAGACGAGGGCTGCTATGGCTTGGGCGTCGTTGATCAGACCCACGAGCCCGACAACGGCCACGAGTAGCCACAGTGACCGAACCACGAGGGCGTAGGACCCAGCACTTCGCACCCGCTGTACGCCCTCCAGGTTGGTGGCGAGCACCCAGAGGCCGAGGAAGAGGGCGGCTACGAGAAGGACCGGCACCGTGGCCGGGAAACTGACAGTAGCGAGGAGGGGAAACAGCCACCGTCGGCGGCCTCCACTGGTCCGCGACTGGGACCGGCGCACCGCGTCGACCACCGGACCGATGAGCATGCCGAACAGTCCTGGCAGTGCGACGAACAGGCCGATGGCCAGCCAGGTCGGCTGGAGCAGGGTGAAGTCGATGCCGTCGGCGTGGACGAGCATCGACCCCACCACAGCTGCCGAGGCGAGACCGGTGGTGACACGCCGAAACCACAGCGGGCCCATCAACCACGGGGCGACGATCAGGTAGGCGGCGGCGCCGATGATGCCGACCACGGCGCCAAGTTGCAGGAGGTTGTACGTGCCTGCAAGCGTCACCCGCCCGATCGTGAACCCATCATCGCTGGTGACACCTCGTACGCGGTCGGGCGACGTGACCCGCAGCAGCAGCATTGCCAGTCGGCTACCCACTCCCACGAGGAGCACACCGGCCGGGATCCCACCGACGATGAGCACGCGCATTCCTTCGCGGAAACGCCGGGCGCGGTCGTCGATGACGGAAGCGGCGTGGCAATCCACGGCGCGGCTCTGCTGCTGCATCTCGTGCCTCCTGGGAATCGTTGTATGAACAGACGTCAGCGGCAGCCCGGTGGGTGACACGAAATGAGGGACTCGTCCGTGTCACCCGGATGGCGGCGTCGTTCGTCTGTCGTGACATGCGGCTGGAGGCTTGGTCAAACCGGGGTGTCCCGAGTGGCAGGCTGGTACAGGTGAGGGCTCTCGAACGAACCGTACGCCGTCCGGTGGCGGACGGCTGAGCGACGTGCACGTCTTCGCGGTCCCAACCCGAGCACCGAAGGTGCCGCCATTCCTGTTGGCCATCGCTGCGGCGCGGTTGCAGGGCGATTCGATCAGCGTCGAGACGGAAGAGCTCGTCGTCGGGCTGTTCCAGACCGAAGGCCGGTCGTTGGTGCGCTTGGCGCGGCTGTTCGTCGACGACCGGGACGCAGCCGAGGACATCGTCCAAGAAGCGTTCCTGCGGCTCGCTCGTCACGCCGGCAAGATCGACGCGATCGAGCGGGCGCCGGCATACCTGCGCTCGATCGTGCTGAACCTCGCTCGCGATCACAATCGCCGTGGCCTTGTCTCCCTGCGCCACCACGCCACGAGCGGCCGGGAGGTCGACGTCGCCGGCGACGCGGCCGATCTACTCGTGCGCTCGGAGGAACATCGGCGCGTGCTCGATGCGGTGCGGCGGCTCCCTGCCCGCCAGCGCGATTGCATCACGCTCAGGTACTTCGAGGAGCTCTCGATCGACGGGATCGCGTCGACGCTCGGGGTGTCCATCAACTCGGTGAAGACGCATCTGCAACGCGCCATGGCTGCGCTCGACCGGTCCCTGGTTGAGTCATGAACGAGCTCACTCTCGAGCGTCGTCTCCTGGAAGCCTTCGCGGACGCCCGGGCATCGGTGGAAGCGAACCCTGATCTCTTCGCCCGCGTGACCCGTTCACTCGACGATGCCCGAGCGCGCCGTCGTTTCAGGTTGAAGCTCTCCGGCTGGCTCCTCGCGTTCGTTGTGGCGAACACCGCGCTGGCCCTCGCTCTTTCGGATTTCGACAACAGGAGGTTCAACATGCGCTGGTGGGTCATCGAACTGATAACCAACATCGTGCTCGTCGCGCTCGCGATCGGGCTCGGGCCGTTCATAAAACGCTTCGGCCGTTCCTACGCGGCCGATGTGTTTCGCGCGAACCCCCGAACCGGCAAGAGCTACCTGGTGCTCACCGACGTCGCGTACTACCTCATCTTCACGTCGTTCGTGCTCTTCACCGTCAGCTTCGTGGAAGCCAGCGACTGGAGGGCATCAACGGGAGCACAGCTGAAGCACGAGGTCGCCCGCATCGGCGGCATTCTGCTGATCATGGGCATCCTGCACGCAGCGAACGTCGTCGCCCTGCCGATCATCGGAGGCCTCCTGTCCAGCAACAAACGGCTCGACGAGACGCGGGCCGTGGCCCCCGGTGGCATGCCGTCGTCGATCTCCGTCCCGCCGCTCGGACCCGGCACGTGGATCTTGCGCATCGAACCGGCTCCCGGCTCGAACCCTGCGGACCCAGTGCCTTGACGCTCGGCTACCGGAGGATGAAACCGGCGATGAGTTGCACGAACACCAGGCCGAGCACCACGAAGAGGGTGATGGTCGCCCAGCGAGGGAGCCGCCGGGTTCACGCGCACTCGGCGCACACTCCGACCACATCGAGACGATGGCCGGATGGACGAAAGCCCGTGTTGCCGATGGCGTTCACCAGCACCGTCTCAAGGCTGCGTTCGGAGCGGGGTGAAACGACGAAGTCGTCGACCCGGCCACAGGTGACACAGATGAGGTGGTGGTGGTGCCCCATCAGGTCTTCGGCCAGTTCGTAGCGAGCGCGATCGTCGCTGCTGACCACCTTCTGCACCACGCCCACCTCCTCCAGCATTGCCAGGTTCCGGTACACGGAGCTCTGGGTGAGCTTGGGCCGGGTCTTCAGCAGGTCTGGGATGGTCGCCGGCCGTCCCGTCGATGCCAGCAGTTCGACCAATTCGCGCCGGCCCGACGTGTACAACTGGTCCGCACTACGCAACAGCGACGCGGCAGCATCGTGCACTTGGCCGAGATCGATCGCCGAAGAGTTCACGGGCGCATCGTAGCCGAGAACAAGAACCGATAGGAACTCGAATAGGAATGGTTCCTGCATTTGGTATGCTCTTCGGAATGCTTCCCATTCAGAACCGACTCGGTTCACGCCTCACTGCGATCGCCACGCTGGTCGCCGTCAGTGTGGCCCTATCGCTGTTCGCCGGTTGCAGCGACAACAGCAACTCGTCCGCCAACGGCGCCAGGAAGACCATCGTCGTCACCTACTCGATTCTCGGCTCGCTCGTCACCGATGCAGTCGGCGACAAGGCCGACGTGATCGTTTTGATACCCAACGGATTCGACCCGCACGAGTGGGAGCCCTCGGCAAGGGACATCGAGCAACTGAACGGCGCTGACCTGATCGTCCGCAACGGCCTCGATCTCGAGGGCGGAATGCAGGATGCGTTGGATCTCGCCCAGGAGAAGGGCCGGCCTACCTTCGTCGCATCGGATCACATCACAATTCGAATCGTCGGTGAGGGGGAAGGGCTCCCGACCGGCGACCCCGACCAGGCTCCAGGGGCGCAGGATCCCCACCTGTGGATGGACCCGATCACGTTGAAGGACGTCATGTCGGCGCTGGGTCCGGTGCTCGTCGCGCAGGGCATCGAGGCCACCGACGGGGTCGCGTCGGTGAATGCCGGCCTCGACGAGCTGAACACCGAAGTGAAAGCGATTCTTGCTGCTGTGCCGGAGGCGAACCGCAAACTGGTCACCGGGCACGAGTCGCTCGGTTACTTCGCGAAGCGATACGGCTTCCAGCTGATCGGGGCGATCATCCCGAGCTTGACGACGCAGGCTGGTGTCTCGGCACAAGCGCTCTCACGGTTGGCGGATGCCGTCGAGGAGCAACACGTGAAGGCCATCTTCACCGAAATCGGCACGCCGACGCAGGTGGCCGAAGCGATCGGTGCGGAGACGGGGGTCAAGGTCGTCGAGCTCGCCGCACACAACCTCCCCGACGACGGCACGTACTCGTCGTTCCTGCTCGAGGATGCAAGGAAGGTCGCCGCAGCCCTTGCGTAGGCTGGGGATTCACGCATGGCTACTTGGCTGATCTCACCGTTCTCCAACAACGAGTTCATGCGCAACGCGCTGGCGGCCGGCATCCTCGTCTCGGTGCTGTGTGCGGTGGCGGGCACCTTCGTGGTGTTGCGTGGGCTGGCCTTCATCGGCGATGCCCTCGCACACGGTGTGTTGCCCGGTGTGGCCGGAGCGCTGTTGCTGGGCGCGCCGGGCATGTTGGGGGCAGCGGTCGGTTCGGCGGTCATGATCGTCGGGGTGAGCTTCGTCACCAACCGCTCCGGCCTCTCGTCCGATACGGCGATCGGATTGCTGTTCGTCGGGATGCTCGCGCTCGGTGTGATCATGGTGTCGCGCACCGACTCGTTCAACGGCGACATCGTGGGCATCCTGTTCGGCGAGATACTCGGCATCCGTCCACGGAACATCGCGGTGCTCGCCGGGGCTGCCGTTGTCATCTCCACGTGTGTGGCGCTGTTGTACCGACCGTTCCTGCTTCTGTGCTTCGACCCTGAGCAGGCCGACGTGTCGGGGTTCTCCTCACGGCGATATCACGCGATCATGCTGGTCATGGTGGCGACCACCGTCGTGGTCAGCTTCCAGGCGGTCGGTACCTTGCTCGTGTTCGGGATGCTGATTGCACCTGCCGGCGCAGGCGCGCTGCTCGCACGACGGATCTGGGCCATGATCGCGTGGGCGATCGGTATCGGAGCGTTGTCGGTGTACATCGGCCTGTTGCTCAGTTACCACTACGACCTCTCCGCAGGGGCCACGGTCGTCTTCGTCACCGTCTGCGCGTTCTTCGTCGTGCTGGCCGTCCAACTCGTCCGGCAGGCGATCGGCAAGCCACGGGCTGCGCGAGTGGGCGTGGCATGACCGCGCCGCCCGTTGTCCGCGCGACCGGGCTCACAGTCGGTTACGGGTCGGATGCCGTCGTCGAGGGCATCTCCCTCTTGGTGCATCCGGGCGAGTCATTGGCTCTCGTGGGCACCAATGGCTCGGGCAAGTCCACGCTGCTGAAGACGATGCTCGGGTTGATTCCCCCCGTGAACGGTGCGCTGGAGGTGCTGGGTGGCAAGCCTGGCACGCGCCCCGAGCGGATCGCCTATCTCGGCCAAGCACACTTGTCGCGCTTCATCGTCCCGATTCGATCGGTGGAGGTGGTGCGGATGGGTCGCTTCGCGGCGCTCGGGTTGCTCGGTCGTACGACGGCGCGGGATCGAGAACTGGTGACCGAAAGCATGGCGCACATGGAGGTCACGCACCTCGCCGATCAGCCGCTCCGCTCGTTGTCGGGAGGCCAGCAACAGCGCATACACCTGGCGCAGGTCATGGCGCACGAAGCCGATCTGCTCGTGTTGGACGAGCCAATGGGTGGCCTCGACATCTCGGGTCGCGAGCGGTACCGCGAACTTGTCGATTCGGCGCTTGCCCGCGGCGCTGCAGTGGTGACAGCAACTCACGACATCGGTGAGGCATCTGCCTGCGACCAAGTGCTACTGCTCAACCGTCGCATCGTCGCCCAGGGCGCGCCGCAGGAGGTGCTGAACGCGGAGCGATTACTGGAGACCTTCGGCGTCACCTTGCAAGGCATCCAGCACGGCGACCACGAGGACTTCGTCATCGGCGAGATGCCCCACGGCCACGACCACCACTGACGGCTCGGTCGCATCGCTCCGGAATCGCAGGCCGAGA
>JANONE010000319.1:0-4116 GCA_031420675.1 Ilumatobacteraceae bacterium
CTGGCGGACCACGAGCGGGCGGCATGGCTGCTCGGCCGCACGTCCGTGGAAGGTTTGGATGCGGCGGGCATCTTTTGAGGTCGCGCCGGTTGATGATGCGCACGGCGGGTTTGATAGCGGTCGTGATCGCTGTCGTGTTCGCGGTCGTGATCTCCGTCGTGGGTGGTTCGGCTCGTCCCGCGTACGCGCACGCGGCCCTCGTATCCAGCACCCCCGCCGCCAACAGTGTGTTGGAGACAGGCCCACCAGAGATCGTGCTCGACTTCGACGATTCGATCGAGGCCGACCTGACGAGCCTTGCGTTGTTCAAGGGCGACGGTGCCGCGGTCGGACTCGGTAAGCCCGCTGCCGGCGCCGACGACACGATCGTTGGCGTGTCGGTGCCACTGCTGGGCGACGGCGTCTTTGCAGTCGTCTGGCGCGTCACCTCTGGCGATGGGCACGTGATCGAGGGCGCGTTCAGCTTCCAGGTGGGTAGCGGCGCGTCGGTCAGTGGCCAGCAGTTGATCGACCAGGTCCGCGACGTTCGGTCGGCGCCGTCGGTGCGTTGGTGGTACGGGTTTGCGCGGTTCCTGTCGCTGGCTGGTGCGATCGGCCTGCTCGGTGGCGGCTGGTGGCTGCTGCAGGGCGAGGCGTCGCCGGTCTCGCGGCGTGGGCCGCGCCGCTTGCTCGGCGTGGCGTGGGCGGCGATGCTGGTGGGTTCGCTGGCTGCCTTCGGGTTGTTCGGCGCCGAGGCCGTCGCCGGTTCGCTGGGCGATGCATTCAACACGTCGGCGTGGGGTGATCTGGCCACCACCCAGACCGGCCGCATGTTGTTGCTGCGAGTCGCGCTCGTACTCGTGCTCGGTGTGCTGTTGGCGTTGCGCAACCGACGCGCGCAGGGTTGGTGGCGTGGCGCATCCCTCACGGCAGCGGTCCTCGCGCTGTACACCTTCTCCGCGTCGGGTCACTCCAACTCGTTGGATCCTCCCGCTCTCTGGATCGCCGTCGATGTCGTGCACCTCGGCTCGATTGCGGTCTGGATCGGCGGACTGCTCGCGCTCGCTGTCGGCGGCAGCCCCGGTGTGGCCGGCCCGGCGGGGGAGCGCCTCGTTCGTCGCTTCTCGCTGGCTGTATCGATCTGCGTGCCGCTCATCGTCGCGACTGGAATCGCGCAGACATTGAAGCTCGCCGGTGGGCTGGACGACATCACGGCCACCGATTGGGGTCGGCTGCTCCTCATCAAGGTGACGGTGGTGACCGCACTGCTGGCAGTCGCTGGGGTGTCGCGATGGCTGCTGCACCACGACGGAGCGTCATCGACCCGTCGGACGGTGATCGCGGAGGCGGTGCTCGGCATCGTGGTGGTAGCACTCGCGGCGGGGATGGTGGCGCTGCCGCCGGAACCCGCGGTGGCGGCTCGGCCCTTCGCCGAGCAGCTCTCCGCCAACGGCCTCATCGCCAGCATCTCACTCAGTCCCGGCAGCGTCGGCGGCAACGAAGTGCACATCGAGTTGACGCCGCCCGGCGGTTCGATCACGCCCATCTCGTCTGCAACCGCTCGCGTGTCGCTCGCTGCCGCTGACGTCGCGTTGTCGCCGGTCACGCTCGTGAAGGAAGGGCCCAACCACTACAGCGGATCGGTCATTTTCCCGCGGTCCGGTGACTGGACCTTCGAGCTGGTCGTGCAGATCACCGAGTCCGAGTCGGTGCTGCTCAAGACGACGGTATCGATTCCGTAGGGACCGGGCGGCCGGTGTCCGTGCCCGTCGCGGTCTCGCGCAGCCAAGCAGCAGCCCCACCGGGGAGTGCTCGAGCAGGCGATTGCCGAGGTGGTGGCGAAGGAACGAACGTCCGTGGCGATTATCGAGGAACGACGTCTGTCGCCCGGCGAACGCGAGCGCGAGCCGCCCGGGGTGCACGCGCAGGAGGTCCCGGCGCCGGATGCCACGCCAGATCGCCTCCACCCGCAGCAGGCCATCGAGCCCACCGTTCCAGGCGAAGAGCGTGGCATTCACCGACCCCGCCGACACGCCGACGAGTTGGTCGGCAGTGATGCCGGGCAGCGATCTGCGCCGGCGTCACGGCGTCAGCGTGTCAGGTCGCGAGCGCGCCCCCGGCGCCTGCTGCGCCGATGAAAACGCTCTTCGAGCGCACGACTCGGTCGGCGAGCGTGCCATCGTGGCCGCCGGGTAGCTGGTCGATCCAGCGCAGGAACCTGCGCTCGAAGTCCATCGCCGGGTCGGGCGCCTGCGGGTCGGGCGCGGGCGGGGGCGGGAACGCCGTTGGCAGCGTGCCGTCGGCCACCCAACTGCTGACCACGGTGGCGACTGTCGCCGCCGCGGCGGTGGTGAGCATGTACTCCTGCGCGTAGCTCGCGTCGGCAGCTGCCCGCTCGGGGTTCGCGGGTTGCAGCCAGTTGGCCGCGCCCAGCAATGCGCCGCTGGCGACGACGCTGGCACCGCCGGAGAGGGTTCCGACGACAACGCCCGCGACGTTGAGCAACATCCGCCAGCTGGCCTCGGCCTCCTCGGCGTTCTGCACGCGTTCGTTCAGCACCAACTGTGTGAGGAGACCGAAGTAGGCCGCGAACTCCTCCAGGACGTGGCTGTCGCCGGTGGCCACCGTCGCGATGGCGCCGTCTCTGACGACATCGGCGTTCGCGACCAAACGGGACAGAGCGCCGTCGTCGTCGATCACGAATGCGAGCAGCTCCGCTTTGCGGATTGCCGCCATTTGCCAGTCGTCGTTCAACCCGGAGAATTGCATCGTCCACGGTGAGATGAGGTCGACGAGGAACAGTGCCCACGAGCCGTCGTAGCCTTCGTTGCCCGCATCCAGCGGGTATCGGTGGTGCTCGAAGTACTCGAGGATGGGCACGATCAGCGCCTCGGCCTGCAGCGCCGTGACGTTGCTGGGGTCGGTTGCAGCGAGCATCACCCGATGAGCGAGCGTCGCGTCGTCGGCGGTGCCGAACAGGATGTCGGGATGTTCGACTGCCAGCGTCACGAAGATGATGCACGCCGCTGGATCCAGCAACAGCGTGCGCAGCAGGATGTCGGCGGCGTTGGGGCCTTGGGAGAAGCTGAAGTCGCTGGGTGGCTGGCCGTACGGCAGCTGCCACGGCATGTCGCGCCATCGCAGCAGCAGACGATCGGCAACGTGCGCCAAGGTGGAACCGTCGAGGCCCAGGTACTGCACGATCAACGCCGCGCTGTACGGGTTCATCTCGTCCATCTGCGGAATCACTGCCGAGGCGTCGAGGCAGCGGGTTTGCGACATTGTGCGCAAGGTGTTGCGTTGGATGTGGGCGAGGCCGGCGAAGACCGCGTCGAGGTCGTCGATCGTGGTGCGTGTCGTGGTGCGTGGCCCGTTGCCGGTGTCGCTGAGCAGGAGCGCTCGACGGCCGCCGAGCCGATCGCCCAGGTCGGCCCAGTCGTGGAAGTTGGCCAGGAAGTCGGCGCTGAGGGCTGGGTCGCGACCGATGATCTCCAACCGCATGGCCAGCCAGCGCAGTTGCTCGGGGTCGTCGAGCAATGCCTCGACGTTGATCTCGTTCAGCCTCGCCCCCAGGGCCCTTGCCTCCTCGGCGGTGACCACGCCGGCGCTGTCGCCCAACGGGTCGTGTTGCACCGACCAGCCGTAGCCCTGGGCCATCACCTTGACCAACGATTGATCGAGCGCGTCGATGTGCTCGGACCGGCGTTGGGCCTTGCTGAGCGGGTCGGTGGAGAGCACGCGGCACGCCAGCGGCAACCACGTCGACTCCAGTTGGGAGGCGGTGGAACGCACGAGCCGAACCGCGTCGGCAGCTGCCGGGTCGGTGCACGATACCGCATGCAGCCCGGCGAGTGCCTGCGTCATCGTCCCCTGCAACCGGCGGACCCGATCGGGGTCGTAGGCGAGCATTCCCATCAGCGAAGCACCGGCATCGCGGCGGTCCTGGCATCGAGGGCGTCGGCCATTCGTTGGCAGCGGCGAGCCTCGCCGGTCAATCCATCCGCTGCTCGCAGGAGTGACCCGCGGCGGGCGCCGAGGTCGTCGCGACAGGCCTGCGGTGAGGGCCCGACCCATGTGTCGGGGCCCGCGTCGAGATGCAGGGTGAGCACCGTCAGCCGTTGCAGCACCGCTGCCAGG
>JANONE010000320.1:0-1865 GCA_031420675.1 Ilumatobacteraceae bacterium
GCACGACTCCATCCGCCAGCCGATCTGGGGTTGGTTCGCCAACGAGGACATGTTCGCGATGGGGCCTACGTTCCGGCCCCGCCCCGACATCGCCCGCATGATGTTGGGCACGCCGGCGATCCTTGCGCTCGCCGCAGCAGAGGTGGGGATCTCTTTGTCGGCCGAGGCCGGCATGCCGGCGATCCACGCCAAGGGCGGCGCCCTCACCGCGCTGGCGATCGACCTGTGCGATCAGTACGGACTGGACACGCCGACGCCGCGCGAGCCGGCACACCGTGGCAATCACGTCGCCGTGCAGCATGCCGATGCGAAGACGTTCGTTCGTGAACTGACCGCCCGCAACGTGATCTTCGACTTCCGCGAACCGAACATCATCCGCGCCGGCTGCTCGCCGTTGACCACCCGCTACGTCGACGTGTTCGACGGCCTGGCGGCAGTGGCGCAGCTCGCCGCCCGCTGATCGACCCGGGCCGTGGTCGGCAGGCAGGCCAGCTGCTCGGGTCAGATCGCGAGTTCGGGGCGGTTGCGATACTGCGCCAACGATTCGGGGTTGGCGAGTGCCTCGGTGTTGCGGACTTCACGGCCGTTCACCGCATCGGCCACTGCCAGTTCGCTGATCTTGTTGCTGCGGGTGCGGGGCACATCGGTTACCTGAGCGATGCGAGCCGGAACGTGACGAGGTGAGGCGTTGACGCGCAGGCGACTGCGGATCTCCGCGTGCAATGCGTCGGTGAGCAGCACACCCTCGGCAAGTTTCACGAACAGGACGATGCGCGTGTCGTCGTCCCATTCCTGGCCCACCGCCACGGCCTCCACCACACCGGGGATGTGCTCGACCTGGGCGTAGATCTCGGCGGTGCCGATACGCACGCCGCCGGCGTTGAGCGTGGCGTCGCTGCGCCCGTGAATGATCATGCCGCCGCGCGGCGTCCACGATGCAAAGTCACCCTGCGCCCACACCCCCGGGAAGCGATCGAAGTAGGCGGCATTGAACTTCGAGCCTGCGTCGTCATCGCCCCAGAAGCCCACCGGCACGCTCGGGAATGGACGGGTGCACACCAACTCCCCCTTGCGGCCCGGTTCGGTGATGGCGTATCCGTCGACGGCGAACACCTCCACCGCCATGCCGAGCGCCGGGCCCTGGATCTCGCCGGCATAGACGGGGCGCGTCGGGTCGCCGCCCACGAAGCACCCGCACAGATCGGTGCCACCGCTGATCGAGGCCAGGTGCAGGTCGGCCTTCACCGACTGGTACACCCATCGGAAGCCTTCCTCGCTTAGTGGTGAGCCGGTGCTGCACACGGTTCGCAGCGCAGACAGATCGTGCGACTCCGCCGGGCGCACGCCCGCCTTGTGGACCGAGTCGACGTACTTCGCCGACACGCCCAGCAACGTCAGCCGCTCGCGCTCGACGACGTCGAACAGTACGGCAGGCGATGGGTAGGCGGGGTTGCCATCGAACAGTACGGCGGTGGCCCCGCTGGCCAACACGCTCACCAGCCAGTTCCACATCATCCAGCCGCAGGTGGTGAAGTACAGCACCCGGTCGCCGCTGCGGATGTCGCAGTGCAACTGGTGTTCCTTGAGATGCATCAGCAACACGCCGAGGGCCCGGTGGGTGATGCACTTCGGCTTGCCCGTGGTGCCACTGGAATAGAGGATGTAGATCGGGTGGTCGCCGGCTAGCCGGCGGAACCGGAGTTGCGCGCCCTCGTGGGGCGCGAGATGGTCGGCCCAGCGCACGCCGTTGGGGATCGCACTCACGTCGGGTGCATCAGCGAGCACGCCGACCACGATCGTGCGACGTAGCGACGGCAGTTGTTCGGTGATCGACGCGATGCGATCGAGGCAGTCGAAGTCCTTTC
>JANONE010000321.1:0-1699 GCA_031420675.1 Ilumatobacteraceae bacterium
GGTCAGTGCGGCGCCGAGTCATCCCGCGGTGGCCCATCCTGGGGCAACCGGTGTAGTCGTTCTCGACGCTGGGTTGACGGCCACTCACCGTGTCGAGGAGTGGGATGAGGATCAGGTCGGCGGCCCGCTCGAAGTCGGTACCTCGGCTCGCCTGTAGGCGTTGGGCCATCGCGTATGCCTTCGTGTCGTCTGAAGGTTGAGCATCACAGCGATGTGATTACACCAGTGGGATTCTACCACGACGGTTGTGTCGAATAACACACCCGTTGCGAATATTTCGACTACAGTGTAGCATTCGTATACCGATGGACAACACGTGATAGCAAGAGACCTGTCAACGACGACGAGGAGGAACGTGATGCCAAACGCAACGATGGTGCGCGACTACGAGGTTCCTAACCAAGATGTGGTCGACGGTGCCGAGACAGCATTGGCCGAACTTGATGTGTACCGCCCCTCGTTCGATACGACCGAGCCGGGCGAGCTCGTGTCCCTTCAGCTCAACTTGCCGACGTTTGCGGCGCGTCTGCTCTTCGACGCGCTGACAGCATTGGCCGAAGGGCACGCGGTGACGGTGGTCCCGGTGCCGGCTGAACTCACCACCCAGGAAGCGGCCGACATCTTGAACGTGTCGCGGCCATACCTGATCAAGCTTCTCGACGAACGCAAACTCCCGTACCGGCGAGTCGGCAACCGTCGCAAGGTGCTCCTCGAACACGTACTGAACTACAAGCGCAGCGACGACCAGTTCCGACAGGGCATCCTCGACGAACTGTCCCGAGAAGCCCAGGCCGTCGGGCTCGAGTACTAGCCCGGACGGACACGGCGGGTGGCGTTCACTGCAGTCTTCGATGCAAACGTCCTCTACCCCGCCGCCCAACGAGACCTCCTGATCCGACTCGCGCAAGTCGGGCTGTTCAGAGGCAGGTGGACCGACCAGATCCTCGACGAGATGCGCCATTGTCCGACGTCAACCCGAACTCATCGACAAGCTCGCGCGAACGCGCCAACTGATGTGCGAAGGCGTCAAGGACTGCCTCGTCCGCGGCTACGAACCCCTCATCGATGCGCTCGAACTCCCCGACGCGGATGACCGTCACGTCCTCGCTGCCGCGATCCGCTGCGGCGCGCAAGTAATCGTCACGAACAACGTCAGCGACTTCCCTGCCGACCAGCTCGACGAGTACGGCATCGAAGCCCAAACCGCCGACGAATTCCTCGTCCACCTTGTGGACCTTCGCCCAGCGCTCGTCGCGGCAACTCTGCAACGGCAAGCCGACTCGCTCCGCGATCCACCCCAGATATTGAACGAAGTGTTGGCCACACTTGAACGCAGCGGGCTGACGCGCACCGTCGCCGAACTCGCCTACATCTCAAACCGTGACCCGCAACCAACGCCGCATCCCCAAAGGTTGACTCAGCCCCAAGCGCCAGGCGGCCCTAACGGGTAATGAACACACCTCTGTGCTCGGAGCGCTCCGCGGTCCAAAAAATCGGCGCAACCTGCACGATCGAGTCACTCGGCGGTTATCTCGATCTGCGGGCGAATCGGGCGCTCGCGGCCGCGTTTCGCACCAACGCGGAGGCGCTCGGCCGCGTCTTCCTCGACCCCGCTGCTGTGCCGATCGAAGCTGCCGGTTCCACCGACATGGGCAACGTCAGCCATTCCGTCCTGATCCGGGCACACCGCGGACGTTTG
>JANONE010000322.1:0-13426 GCA_031420675.1 Ilumatobacteraceae bacterium
GCAACGAGGGCAGCGAGCTCCTCGACACCAACTACTGACTCACTGGCAGGTGTAGATAGCGTGGTGGCGCCGCCGCCTCCACGGGTTGCGGCCACGACCCCGGGCCGCTTGTAACGGTGCCGGGGTCACTTCGTTCCCACGCGTGGTCACACCACACAGCTGGCAGACTGGCGGCCATGCATCAGCACGACGCAGCAACCGAGGCGCTCACGCACGCGATCGTCCGCTACGCCGAGGACAGGGTGCGCATGGAGCCTCCGCTCGACGGGCCGCGTACGTTGGAGGAGCTGAAGGCCATGGCCGGCCGCACCATCACGGAGCGCGGCCTGGGCGGCCTGGAGGCGTTGCGCGTGTTCGCCGATGTGTTGGCGCCATCGTGCATCTCCGTCGACCACCCCCGCTTCCTTTCATTCGTGCCGGCCGCGCCTACCGAGGCATCCATCCTGTTCGACCTGATCGTGGGGGCCTCCAACATCTATGGCGGTTCGTGGATGGAGGGGGGCGGCGCCGTCTTCGCGGAGAACGAGGCGTTGCGCTACATCGCCGATCTGGCGGGCATGTCCGCCGGGGCAGGTGGCGTGTTCGTGAGCGGTGGCACCGCCGGCAACCTCAGCGCACTCATCGCCGCCAGGTACCGGTGGCGCCAACGTGCGGGCGGGAAGTTCGACCGCACCCGCGGGTTGATCATCTCCTCCAAGGGCGCACACAGCAGCATTGCTCAGGCGTGCCGGGCAATGGACACCGATGAGGTCTCGGTCGCCTCCGACAGCGAAGGTCGCCTGCACGTGGAGAACCTGCGTGAGGCCGTCGCCGCGCTCGCGCCCGAGGACCGCGAGCGGGTGTTCGCGATCGTGGCCACCAGCGGCACCACCAACGCCGGTGTCATCGACGATATGGATGCCGCGGCAGATGTGGCCGCCGAGTTGGATGTGTGGTTTCACGTCGATGGCGCGTATGGCGGCGCGGGGCTGGTGGCGCCCAGCGTGCGTCATCTCTACCACGGCATCGAGCGTGCCGACAGCTTCATCGTCGATCCGCACAAGTGGCTGTTCGCCCCATTCGACTGCTGCGCGTTGCTGTACGCCGACCCCTTGGTCGCGCGCGCGGCGCATACGCAACACGCGGAGTACCTCGATGTGCTGCACGCCGACGATGGCCAGGAAGAGGATTGGAACCCCAGCGATTTCGCGCACCATCTCTCACGACGGGCGCGCGGGTTGCCGTTCTGGTTCAGCCTGGCCACTTATGGCACCGTCGCCTACCGCGATGCGGTGGAGGCGACGCTGACAGTCGCCCGCGAGGCCGCCGACCTCATCCGCGTGGCCGACCACCTCGAGCTGATCATGGAGCCAGAGCTCAGCGTGGTGCTTTTCCGCCGCACTGGCTGGAGCGCCGCGCAGTACCAGGCGTGGAGCGATGGCATGTTGGCTACGGGTGACGCGTTCGTGGTGCCCACCGCGTGGGCCGGTGAGACGGTGCTGCGGATCTGCATCGTGAACCCACGCACCACCATCGACGACATCCAGTTGATCATCGACTCGCTCGCGTGACGAGGCACCCATGGCCGAGTTGCTGATTCGCAACGCGCTCACCGTGGCCACGGTCGACCCGCAGCGGCGCGAGCTGGCCGGCGGGTGGGTCGCGATCACGGGCAACCTCATCGAAGCTGTCGGCGCCGGCAGCGACCCAGCTCCGTCGGCCACACGCACCATCGACGCCACTGACTGCCTGGTCACGCCCGGCCTGGTGAACTCGCACCACCACCTCTACCAGAACCTCACACGCGCCTACCCGCCGATGACCGACAAGCCGCTGTTCGGGTGGCTGCAATCGCTGTACCCACTGTGGCGGGCGATCGACGAGGAGTCCGTCTACGCAAGCGCCTTCGTTGGCCTCGCCGAGCTCGCTCTCAGCGGTTGCACTACCAGCTCCGATCATCTCTACCTGCACCCGCGAGGTGCCGGCGACCTGCTGAGCGCGGAGATCGCTGCGGCACGCGAGCTGGGCATGCGCTTCCACCCCACGCGCGGATCGATGAGCCTCAGCGAGAAGGACGGCGGGCTACCGCCCGACGACGTGGTGGCTGACGACGACGAGATCCTGTCCGCCAGCGAAGACGCAGTGCATTCGCATCACGACCGCAGCCACGGTGCCATGGTTCGCATCGCGCTCGCACCGTGCAGCCCGTTCAGCGTGACCGAGCAGCTGATGGTGCGCAGCGCCGAACTCGCCGAGCGGCTCGACGTGCGCCTGCACACCCACTTCGCGGAGAACGCGCAGGACGACGAGTTCTCGCTCGCCACCTTTGGGTGCAGGCCGATGGAGTACCTCGAGCGCACCGGCTGGTGCACCGACCGCACGTGGGTAGCCCACTGCGTGATGCCCAACGACGACGAGCAACGCCGCCTCGGCGCGGCCGGCGTCGGCGTTGCTCATTGCCCGAGCAGCAACCTCATCCTGTCGTCAGGAATCGCCCCGATCGTGTCGCTGCGTGCGGCCGGCGTGAAGGTGGGTCTCGGCGTCGATGGCTCATCGTCGGCCGACAGCGCGTCGGTGTGGATGGAGGCTCGACAGGCGATGCTGCTGGCAAAACTGCGCGACGGCGCCCACGCCGGCACGGCACGCATGGCGCTGGAGATGGCCACTCTCGGCGGGGCCGGTTGCCTGGGTCGCGAAGGTGAGATCGGTGTCATCGCTCCTGGAGCGGTTGCCGACATCGCGGTCTGGAAGCTGACCGGCCCCACGTTCGCGGGCGCATTGGCCGACCCGATCGAGGCGTGGCTACGGTGCGGTCCCGTGAGCGCATGGCACACCATCGTCGACGGTCGTTTCGTGGTGCGTGAGGGCGAGATCCTGCACCCCGATCTGCCCCACGTGCTGCACAGCCATGCCCGTCACGCGGCGCGCATCCAGCAACTGCACGCATGATCACCGCTTTCCTCGTCGCCTTCGCCACGGTGTTCCTCGCCGAACTGCCCGACAAGACGATGGTGGCATCGCTGGTCCTGACCACCAAGTTCCGTCGTCCACTTGCAGTGTGGGTGGGCGTGTCCGGTGCGTTCGTGTTGCACGTGGTGCTCGCCGTCAGCGTCGGCTCGCTGCTGCGCCAGCTGCCCGAGACGCCGGTGAAGCTGGCCGTGGCTGCGTTGTTCCTCACCGGCGGGTTCCTGCTGTTGCGCGGCGGCGGGGTCGACGAGGAGGAGATCTCGGGCACGACAACCGACGTCTCGTTCCGGCGCGTGGCGCTCACCTCCGCGTCGGTGGTGGGGCTGGCCGAGTTCGGCGACCTCACCCAGTTGGCGACCGCCGGCATCGCCACGCGCTATACGGCACCGGTCGCCGTTGCGCTCGGTGCGTGGTGCGCGTTGGCCTCGGTGGCCGCACTGGCGGTGACGGCCGGCAGCTGGATCGTGCAGCACGTGCCGCTGCGGGTGGTGCAACGTGTGGCCGGCGGCGTGTTCATCGTCTTCGGCGTGCTGACCATCATCTCCATCTTCACCTGACTGACGGGGCGGGATGCGGTCTGTGACTCGTGATCTCGGGGTACCGTGCTTGGCATGACCGACAAGTCCGACAAGGCCGATCAGTACCTGGTGGGTGTGTCACTGCCCGACGCGCTGCGCGCACAGGAGTTCCTAACTGCCGCCACCGGCCTGGCTGTGAAGGGTTCGCTGAAGTTGCGCGACGCCGTCCTCGTGACCAAGGACGCCAATGGCGCCACGGCAGTGCGCGAAACGATCGACCCGCAGCCTGGCCGTACGGCGTTGTCCAGTGGCGTGTGGATCGGCCTGCTCGGCCTCATGTTCGGCGGCCCGGTGGGTTGGCTGGTGGGCGGTGCCGTCGGCGCCGGAATCGGCGCCGGCGCGGCCAAGGTGATCGACCTCGGCGTGCCCGACGAGTGGGTGCAGTGGTTCCGCGAATCCGTGCTGCCCGGCACCACCACAGTCGTGTTGCTGCTGGAGAACCTGGATGTCGGCGCGTTGGCAGTGGAGCTGGAACGCTTCCCGTTCGCCCGGCTGGTGCACACCACGTTGCCCGAGTATTCGTTGCGCAGGTTGGAAGAGGCACTGGGGCAGGCAACCGCGGAACCCCTTCGCGACGCTCCCGCTGCGAACGGTTCGACGGCTGCCGAGCACGCTGCAGAGTGATTCGCGCTGCCGGCGCCGGCCACCGCCGCCAACCTACGATGGCCCCGTGACCTCCCTCGACCGACGAACCTTCCTCGCGCTCGGGGCCGTGCTGGTCGCTGGTTGTTCGTCCACTCGTTCCAGCGCGGGCAACGGCAACATCCCTGGCAAGGTGGCCGACGTGCCGGTCGGCACCATCGTTTCATCCCGTGGTGCAATCACATCGGTGGCGATGGTGGGCGACTCGATCACGGAGGGCAGTGCCAAGGTGCTCACTTCCACACTCGCCGGTGCCGGAGTCGACGACCTCATCATCGAGGGCAAGCGCAGTCGTCGCATAGAGGTGGGCAACGGCAAAGGTGATGCTCCGTTGAGCGGCATAATCACCGTCTACAACCTGCTCGCCGAAGGTGTGCAACCAGACGCCTGGGTGATGGAGCTGGGCACCAACGACGTGGGTAGCTACAGCAACGCAGACGAATACGGCGCGCTGATCGACAAGATCACCGGCATGCTGCCCGACTCGACACCGTTGGTGTGGGTGAACACATATCGCAAGCAGTACCTCGATGACACGATCCTGTTCAACACCGTGCTCTCGGATCGCATCGAGGCCCGCGGGAGCGCTGCGATCGCGGACTGGTTCACGGTTGCATCCGCGCCCGATCAGAACGTGCTGCGCAACGACGGCCTTCACCCCAACGACAACGGTCAGCTGGCGCTCAGCTTGCTCGTGCTGCAGGCGCTGCAACAGCTCTGACCGGTCAGCTGCTGGTCAGCTACGGGTCAGCTACCTCAGCTGCCCCAGCGGCTCTGGCCGAACCGGTAACCCACCGAACGCACGGTTTGGATCAGGTTGGCGTGCTCCTCACCGAGCTTGGCGCGCAGGCGGCGGATGTGCACGTCGACCGTGCGCGCGCCGCCGTAGTACTCGTAGCCCCACACCCGGCTGAGCAGGATCTCGCGCGTGAACACCTTGCCGGGGTTCTGGGCGAGGAACTTGAGCAATTCGTACTCCATGTACGTGAGATCCAGCCGGTGGCCCTCGATGCTGGCCTGGTAGGTCTCCACGTTCAGTGCCAGGCCGCTGTACTCCACCATCTCGGGGCGGGCCTCTGTACCGCCGCGGCAGAACAGGTGACGCAGCCGCGCCTCCAACTCCACGGGGTGGAAGGGGGTGAGGCAGAAGTCGTCGAACAGTTCGTCGCGCAACTGCAGGTCGGCCAACTGCGCGCCGCTCACCAGCACCATCACCGGGCTCACCGGCGTGTCGCGCTTGCGCAGCGCGCGGCACAGCGCCCAGGCGCCATCCGAGTCGGCGTTGCAGGCGATCACCGCACCTGCCCAACCGGTCGCCGGCTCATTGCGTGCTGCGTCGTCCACAGAGGCGACGGCCTTCCAGCGGTAGCCGGAAAGGTCGAGCGTGCGCGCGAGATCGGGCGGCGGTGATTCCGGGAAGACTGCGACGAGCTCCATCTACCGAGTTCGCTTCATCACAGGGCTCGCAGGTACCGATCGAACTCGAACTGGCTGACGTGGGTCTTGTACGCGCGCCATTCGCTGCGCTTGTTGCGCAGGAACCACTCGAAGATGTGCTCTCCGAGGGCCTCACGCACCAGCGTGGACTTCTCCATGACCTTCAGCGACTCGCTGAGCGACTGCGGCAGCGTCTCGATGCTGAGTGCGGCGAGCGCTGCGTCGTCGAGCTCGAACAGGTTGGCGTCTGCCTCGGGAGCGAGCTCGTAACCCTCGGCGATGCCGCGCATGCCGGCGGCGAGGATGACGCTGAAGGCGAGGTACGGGTTGCATGCCGGGTCGGGGCTGCGGTATTCGATGCGAGTGGCACTGGGGTTGCCGCGCTTGGCGATGGGCACCCGGATGAGGCCGCTGCGGTTGTTGCGTGCCCAGCTGATGTGCACCGGTGCTTCGAAGCCGGGAACCAAGCGCTTGTAACTGTTGACCGTCTGATTGGTGACGGCGGTGATCTCCGCGGCGTGTCGCAGCAGGCCGGCCATGAACTGCTTGGCCACCGGCGACAGGTTGTACGGATCGTCCTGGGAGTAGAACGCGTTGTTCTCGCCGTCGAACATGCTGAAGTGCATGTGCATGCCGCTGCCCTGCACACCCTCGAGCGGCTTGGGCATGAAGGTGGCGTGCACGCCCTGCTTGGCGGCGACCTCCTTCACCACCAACCGGAACGTCATCACGCTGTCGGCCATGGTGAGCGCATCCGTGTGGCGCAGGTCGATCTCGTGTTGGCTCGGTGCATCTTCGTGGAAGCTGTACTCCACCGGAATGCTCATCGTCTCCAGCGTGCGGATGGTTTCCTTGCGCAGCGTGCCCGCAACATCGGTGGTCGTCAGGTCGAAGAACCCGGCCTCGTCGAGTGGAACGGGAGCCTGCCCCTTTTCCGGCGGTGCGAAGTAGAAGAATTCGATGTCGGGGGCGACGTAGAACGTGAACCCCTTCTCGTGGGCGGCGCTCAGGTTGCGGCGCAGCACCTGGCGCGGGTCGCCCTCGAACGGCGAGCCATCGAGGTTGTGGATGTCACAGAAGACGCGGGCTTCCACCGACTTCGGGTCGCCCCACGGCAGCACCTCGAAGGTGTTGGGGTCGGGGATGGCCAGCACGTCGGCTTCCTGCACACGGCTGAAGCCGTCGATCGCCGAGCCATCGAACGTCATGCCGTCCTCGAGGGCGTTCTCCAGCTCGGCGGGGCTGATCGCAAAGCTCTTCAGGTTGCCCAGGACGTCGGTGAACCACAGGCGGATCAGCCGGACGCCGCGCTCCTCCACGGTGCGCAGCACGTAGTCGCGTTGTTGATCGAGCATGAACGAACTCCCTCAGGGGCTCAAGGGAAGCCCAATTGTGCCACGCAACCGCGTGTGGACGGTCAGCCGGCCGCGCTGCAGACCGTCTCCACCATCAGGCGGGTGACTGTGTACGGGTCGCTGTTGGCGTTGGGGCGGCGATCCTCGGCGTAGCCCTTGCCGTCGCGCTCCACCTGCCACGGGATGCGGATGCTGGCGCCGCGATTGGACACGCCGTAGCTGAACTTGTTGTAGGGAGCGGTCTCGTGGGCGCCGGTGAGGCGGCTCTCGATGTCGTGGCCGTAGTTCTTCACGTGCAGGTCGATCTTCTTGCCGATCGCTTTGCAGGCGGCCTCGATGGCCTTCATGTCGGTGTCGTCGCGCATCGCCTTGGTGCTGAAGTTGGTGTGCGCACCGGCTCCGTTCCAGTCGCCCTTCGCCGGCTTGGCATCGAAGCTGACGACCACGTCGTAGTCCTCGGCGATGCGGTGCAGCAGCCAGCGAGCGACGTACATGTGGTCGCTCACCGTCACCGAATCGGCGGCGCCGATCTGGAACTCCCACTGGCCGGGCATCACTTCGGCGTTGGTGCCCTCGATCATGAGACCTGCATCCAGGCACGCCTGGGTGTGCTCCTCGATGATCTCGCGTGCGGCCACCCGACCGGCGCCGACGCCGCAGTAGTACGGACCCTGCGGGGCGGGGAAACCGTTGGCAGGGAAGCCGAGCGGGGTGCCGTCGAGCCGCAGGAACGTGTACTCCTGCTCGATGCCGAAGATCATCTCGTGCTTGGCGAACTTCCTCGCCGTCTTGGCACAGGCGGCGCGGGTGTTGGTGATGTGCGGCTTACCGTCCTTGGCGTTGTCCACCTCGCACAGCACGAGCAGGTTGTCGCCGCCGCGGAGCGGGTCGGGACACGAGAACACCGGCGTGAGCATGCAGTCACTGTGTTCGCCGGTGGCCTGGTTGGTGGATGAACCGTCGAAACCCCAGATCGGCAACGGCTTGCCGTCGCGAACGATCTTGGTCTTCGAACGGAGCAACGGTGTCGGGTCGGTGCCGTCGATCCAGATGTATTCAGCTTGGTAGGCCACGATGATCCTTTTGAGAATTGAGGAGGGGCGCCGACATACTGCCCAATCGCGATTTCAGCCCCGTTGCCCAAGTGTGAACGCTGTGTGAAGTCGGGCGTGGTCGACACTCCGGGAGCATTGTTCGAAGTGGTGGTCGAGCAGTACGCCGACTTGCGCTTCCCGGGAACCGAGCACCAGCGGCGCACGTCGAAGACGACATGAATCGCCGAACCTTCCTCGCTGCCCTAGCCGGTGCCCCAGCCCTTGCTGCCCTCATCGCCGCCTGCGGCGACGACTCGCAGCAGACCAGTAGCTACTCGTTCCCGGACGTGCCCGACACCGTCGTAGTGCGCATCGGGTACGAGGGCGGTTTCGTTCCCCCGGGCTCGAACTTCGTCAGCCTGCCGTCGCTGCTCGTCAGCGGCGACGGACGAGTGTTCACGCCGGGCGCAATGATCGCGATCTACCCCGGGCCGTTGCTGGCGCCGCTCTTCGAGCGCAGCATCACCAAGCAGGGCATCGAGAAGCTGCTCCGCTTGGCCGACGACGCAGCGCTGCTCGGCGCCAGTCCCGACTATGCGTTGCCGCCCGACGTGATGATCGCCGATGCTCCCGACACTGTGGTCACCATCACAGTGAACGGCAACACCTACCAGCATCGAGCGAACGCGCTGGGCATGGATTCACCCGACGGTGGGCCGAGCACGCCCGCCCGCGACAACCTGCAGAAGTTCGTCGCTCTCGCCACCGATGTGGCCAAGGTGGCGGGCGCAGGAAACGTGGGCGTGGAAAAAGCCTTCATCGCCGAGCAGTATCGATTCCAGTCGATGGCGGTGGACCCCACCCAATGGACCGATCCGGCACCGACGATCGTCGAGTGGCCCGCTGATGCCGGGGTGACGTTGGCCGACTCGGCCCAGTGCGCCACCATCCCCGCGCCGAAAGGTGACGGCTTGTTCGCCACCGCGACCCAGCTCACGTTCTTCGCGGAAGCCGACCTCGTCTACCAACTCGCCGTCATCGGCGTGTTGCCGGGCGACGCTGTCTGCTGACACGGCACTGCTGACACGGCACTGCTGACACGGCACTGCTGACACGGCACGGCTGACACGGCGCCGATCATTCGGTCGGAAGGTCGAGCGCAGTGCCGTCGGCGAGTGCCCGGCGGATCCGCTGCAGCAGCGCCTTCAGCGCCGTGTAGTCGGGACGGCTGGGTTCCAACAGCGGTGGGGCGAGCCCCACGGACTCGAACTCCTGGCCGCTGTCCCGCAGCGTCGCGAGCAAGGTGCGCGCCTCTTCGACGGTCATCGACGTCTGCACGTTGTCCTTCACCGCGTCGGCGAGGTCGCCGAACCGCAGCAGCAGGTCGCCGAAGCCGATCTCGTCGGCGATCGTCTGCAGGAGGAGGCGCTGCCGGTCCATCCGTAGGTAGTCGCTGTCGCCTGTGCGCGAGCGCACGTAGCCAAGGGCCTTGGTGCCGTCCATGTACGTCTCGCCCGGGCCGATGGTGGGCGTCAGCCGATAGTTGGAGCAGGGCAGCTTGCTGGGCATCGGTAGTTCCTTGTCGATGGTGATGGTGATGCCACCGATGGCGTCGACAACCTTGACGAACCCGCAGGAATTGATCAGGGCGTAGTCGTCGAGTGTGATGCCCAATGAATAGCTGAGGCCCTCCATCAATGCCTGCGTACCCGCTTCGTTGGAGCCCTTGCTGTAGGCAGCTCTCAGCGTCTCGTCGTTCTCCACCGTCATGTAGACCGAGTTGACCAGCCCGCCCTCCGAGTCGTCGAAGCCCTGCGGGTAGCGCTTGGCAAGCACCGAGCCGGGCGGGAACTGCAGGTCAAGGAGGTTACGTGGCACCGACACCAGCGCGGCGCGACCGGATTTCTCGTGTACGAAGGCGATGATCATCGAGTCGGTGCGAAGCCCGATTCGATCCTCGCCCTCGTCGCTGCCCATCAGCAGCACGGTGTGGAATTCCCCCGACAACGGATCGACGTCCTTGCCGGCCGAGACAGAACCCGACGCGGAGGATTCCTGGAACACCTGTTTGACGACGCCGCGGGCCTCTTCCATGCGCACCACGACCAGCGCGGTCGGTAACGCGAGGCACACGACCGCGGCACTACCCACGACGCGAAAATGATGCTGGGCGGCCGGATCGCGGACCCGGTCGGCGGTGAGCCACACGGCGATCAGCCGGCTGGCTATTCCCGCCAAGGCCGCCAGCCCGAGGCCCCGCAGGACGTTCGGGCGGGTGAACAGCCCGACGAGATCGGACCGGTGCTGAAGGACGAGGATCAGCGCGAACGCCGGCGCGAACACACCCGCGATGAACAGCAGGGCACCGACGGTCGGCGAACGGCGCCAGATGGCCAGACCGGGGAGCGCGACGACACCGAGCAGCCCAGGCGTGGCTGGGGCGGCCGGCTCGGGCACCCGTTCCTCGGCCTCGGTATCGGCAGGGGGGAGCATCGGGGAGTTGATCCTAGTGGCCCGGTGCCCGATCGCCGCCGGCAGCGGTGTTTCTCGGCGCTCGCGGAGTGTCGCTTCCGGACCGAAGCACGGTCACCGACATGGCGCTACGCGTCGTCGTACCACGTCTCGGAGGGGACTCACCTGGTGGTCGATGTCACCGGCTACTTCAACGGCCCGGGACCGGTCTGATCGCATTGGTAGCCTGCACGTCGTGACACGGCTGCGGATCGCCCTCGCTCAGATCAACCCGAAGGTCGGCGACCTCGCGGGCAACGTGGCCAAGATCTGCGCGGCGTACGACGAGGCGGAAGCGGCCGGTTGCGACATCGTCGCCTTCCCGGAGTTGGCCGTCACCGGCTACCCGCCGGAGGATCTGGTGCTGAAGCCCGGCTTCGTGGCCGACAACCTGACGGCGCTCGGCCGCGTTGCCGCCCGCACGCGTCGGTGCGCGGCCGTGGTCGGCTACGTGGCCTCGGATCGCGACCTGTACAACGCGGCAGCGGTCTGCGTGGGTGGCGAAGTGGTGGGCACCTACCGCAAGCGATTGCTGCCCAACTACGCCGTGTTCGACGAGGCCCGTTACTTCACGCCCGGCGATGCCAGCGACCCGTACGAGCTGTACCTGATCGGTGGCGTGAAGGTGGGCATCAGCATCTGCGAAGACGTGTGGAGCCCCACCGGCCCGCTCGCGCAGCAAGGCGCCGGCGGTGCCGAGCTGAACATCAACATCAACGGATCCCCGTTCCACGCCGGCAAGTCGCAGGCACGCGAGCGCATGCTCGCCACTCGTGCCGCCGACGCCAGTTGCGCGCTCGCCTATGTGAACCAGGTGTGTGGGCAAGACGAGCTGGTGTTCGACGGCGGCAGCATGGTGTTCGACGCCGACGGCACGCTCGTCGCCCGCGCGGCGGTGATGGTCGAGGAGCTGCTCGTCACCGACATCCTCATCGAGCCGGTGTACCGCAAGCGGCTGCTCGATCCCCGTGGCCGCCGCACGCAAGAGCAGATGCAGGTCGTCACGATCAGCGAGCAGCCGGTGGCGCACAGCGCACCGGCGCCGGCGCGCATCGCGGCGCTGCCCGAGGCCGATGCCGAGCTCTACGACGCTCTCGTGCTGGGCACCCGCGACTACGTGGTCAAGAACGGGTTCACCGATGTGGTCATCGGTCTCTCGGGTGGCATCGACAGCACGCTCGTCGCCTGTGTGGCGGTCGACGCCTTGGGCGCCGATCATGTGCACGGTGTGTCGATGCCGTCGCGCTACAGCAGCGACCACTCTCGTTCCGACGCAGCCGACCTCGCTGCGCAGCTGGGCATCGACTACCGCACGGTGGCCATCGAGCCGGCGTTCACCGCCTACTTGGAGATGACGGCCGAGTCGTTCGCGGGCAGGGCCGCCGATCTGACGGAGGAGAACCTGCAGAGCCGAATCCGTGGCACCACGCTGATGGCGCTCTCCAACAAGTTCGGCTGGATGGTGCTGACCACTGGCAACAAGAGCGAGATCGCAGTCGGCTACTTCACCATCTACGGCGACTCCGTCGGCGGCTACGGCGTGATCAAGGACGTGCTGAAGACGCGCGTGTACGAATTGTGCCGCTACGTGAATCGTCGTGCCGGGCGTTCGATCATCAACGAGAGCGTCATCACCAAGCCGCCGTCGGCCGAGCTGCGCCCCGACCAGCGCGACGACCAGAGCTTGCCGCCGTACGAGGTGCTCGACCCGATCCTGGCGCTGTACGTGGAGGAGGATCGAACCGCGGCCGAGATCATCGAGCTCGGTCACGAAGAGGCGATCGTGCGCCGCATCGCGCGCCTCGTCGACCTCAACGAGTACAAGCGCCGCCAGTGCCCGCCAGGTGTGCGGGTGAGCGCGAAGGCGTTCGGCAAGGACCGCCGGCTGCCGATCACCAACGGCTATCGCGGCTAAGGCGAGGGCCGGCGCGCCGTCGTCGCTCCAGCCGGATCAAAGCCGCGACGGTGGCTGTCGCGAACACGGCGCACATGACCGCCGGCCACACCATTCCGTGTCGCTCGTAGAGCCGGGTGGCCGGGACGCTGGCTACCGCACGCCCGAACGTGCCGGCGCCGAACACCAAGGCCATGCCTCGCGCCGGTGATCCGGGCACCACCGCAGTGCCCAGGGGGATCGCGCTGACCACCGCAAACTCGAAGGCGCTGATCGCGATGATGAGCATCGGCAGGCCGACTGCGAGGTTTTCGTGCCACAGGCCCAGCCCGATGCCGGCAGGGACCATCAGTGCAGCCCCGGCGGCGGCACTTCGCTCCTTCCCCCAACTGTCCGTCCGGCGGGCGGACATGATGGACGCGAACAGCTCACCGAAGCCGAGCCCGAAGGCGACCGCGCTGAGCGTCACCGGAGTGAAACCGAACCCATCGTCGAGCCAACTGCCGAACGTGACGAACAACGACTGACTGGCCGCCATCAGGAAGAACATCGCCACCAGCAGCCCGGCCACCTCTTTCACCGGCACCGGGGCACGGGCAGCGCGCCCTGCCCGAGTGTGCTCGCCCGAGTCGGCTTCGATGCTGCGTGCGATCACCCCGGCCATGCACAACACCGCCGCCGCGCCCAAGCCGTAGCCGACCCGCCAGTTGGTTGCCGCGGTGGCCAGTCCCATGGCCGTCACGCCGAGCAGCAGACCGAGTGCCCACGACGTCTCGGTGAGTCCCATCACGCGGCTGCGCTGGGTATAGGGCACGCGGTCCGAGATCCAAGCACCGAGCCCGAGATCGAACATCACCTTGCTCTGCGCGATCAGCACGAGGGACGCCCCGAACATGGCCGGATGCACGCTGCTGGCCGCCAGCGTGGTACCGGCAGCGACACCGACGAGCCCGAGCGTGAGGGCCGTGCGCCGATGCAGGCGCTCGACGACCTCGCCGTTGAACGGTGACAGCAGGCCCGACAGCTCGC
>JANONE010000323.1:0-1515 GCA_031420675.1 Ilumatobacteraceae bacterium
CCGAGGTCGCAGCGCAGTGTGCCCAGCACCTCGCAGGTGGTGCTCCACTCGTCGGCAACGATCAGTAGCAAGTCGCCGGGCTGCGCGGCCAGGCGTTCCGTGAGGGCAGCCTGCTCGGCCTCGCCGAGAAACTTCGCCACCGGCGACTCGAGCGCGCCATCGGCGGCGACCTTCAACCACACAAGGCCCTTGGCGCCCATCTTCTTGGCCTTGTCGGTCATCCCGTCGAGCTTGTTGCGGCCGTACTCGTCAGCCTTCTGTGTGGCGTTGATGCCTTTGATGCAGGCGGCACCGGCGAAGGCCTTGAACTCTGTGGCAGCGAACACGTCGGTGAGCTCGGTGAGCTCGATACCGAATCGCAGGTCGGGTTTGTCGCTGCCGAACCGGTTCATGACGTCGTGCCACGTCATCTTGACGATCTCGCCAGGGTCCTGGCCGGCGGCGCGGGCGGCTGCGAGCACGGCCGCGCCGATTGCGTTCTGTACGTCGTCCTGGTCGACGAAGCTCATCTCGGCGTCGAGCTGCATGAACTCGTACTGGCGATCGGCGCGCAGATCCTCGTCGCGCAGGCAGCGCGCCAGCTGGTAGTAACGATCGATGCCGGCCACCATCAGCAACTGTTTGAACAGCTGCGGGCTCTGCGGCAGCGCGTAGAACGAACCTGGCTGCTGACGGCTGGGCACGATGAACTCGCGTGCACCCTCGGGCGTGCTGGGCACGAGCATCGGGGTTTCCACCTCGACGAAACCCTGGCCCTCCATTTCAGTGCGAATTGCGGAGTTCACGGCCGCGCGGAGACGAAGGTTGCGTTGCATGCGCTCGCGTCGGATGTCGATGTAGCGGTGCTGCAACCGGGTGGTCTCGGCCACCTGGTCGGCGCGCTCGTTCACAGGGAACGGAGGCGGCTCGGCCGAGTTGAGGATCTCGACGGCGCAGTCCTTCAGCTCGATGCCACCGGTGGCGAGCCCTTCGTTGACGTTCTCCGGCGGGCGGGCGGCAACCGTGCCGGTGACGCGCACCACGTACTCCGACCGAACATCCACTGTGTTGTCGACGACGGCCTGGGTGACGCCGGTGTGGTCGCGCACGTCGAGGAAGGCCAGCTTCTCCCCGTGCTCGCGGCGAGTGGCGACCCACCCGGTGAGCGTGACCTGCTGACCGATGTGCTCGGGGCGCAACTCGCCGCACTGATGGGTACGCATGGACGTGGAGCTCATGAGATGGCTTTCTGGAGGTATTCGAGGAGATCGGTTCGGGGAATGGTGGACTGGGTGCCGTCGCTGGGCGAGCCGTCGGCGGCCGTGGCGCGCTCGGCGCGCAGCGGTCGCACGACAGCGGTGCCGGCATCCAGTTCGTTGCTGCCGATGATGACCGCGTAGGTGGCACCGCTGCGGTCGGCGGCCTTCATCTGGCTCTTCATGCTGCGGTTCTCGAACGCGCGATCGGCGCCGATGCCGAGGGACCGCAACTGGGCGGTGATCTGCAGCGCTTCCAGGCCACCGGTGGTGTCGACGA
>JANONE010000324.1:0-9032 GCA_031420675.1 Ilumatobacteraceae bacterium
ACCACGTCGTGCATCTCGCGAGCGATGCGTGTGCGCTCGTCCTGCACGTGTTGGTGAGCGAGCAACAGCCGCTCACGTTCAGCGCGTTCGGCACGCTCCACCAAGTCGGCCGAACGCTCACGACGACGGCGCATGTTGTCACCCACGACGATGGCACCGGCGAAGCCGATGGGAGTTGTGACCAGTGCCTGCCACGGCGCGTCGCCGTGCAACACGCCAGCGATCACGAACGCTACGACGGAGATGACCAAGACGCCACCGAGGCGCCACAGCAGGGTGCCGTTGCGGTACGCACCGAGGGTGTAGGCAGCGATCAGCACGCCCATCCAGCCCGGTCCGGCGGCGTTCATCACTTCCAACCCCATCTGGCACAGCATGACGCCGACCAACACCGTGGCCGGCGCCTGCCGACGCCAGGCCAAGGGCAACGTGGCACCCAACGAGAGCACCACGCCGAGCACGCTGGGGCGCGACACCAGCGCGTCGCGGTACGTGAGGTGGAAGGCAACCGCGATCGCGGCAATGGCGCCCGCCAGCAGCCTGTCGGCAGCCTGCGGGTGCTCATGCAACCAAAGGATCGGGTGACGGAGGTCCATCGCCGGCAAACGCTAACGCTGCCGGCGGAACACAGCGTCCGCCTGAGGGTGGATGTCGCCTACGCTCGCAGGGTGATCCAGTGCACGTCATGTGGTTCCCCAATCTCGGTCGGTGCACGCTTCTGCCCGTCGTGTGGCCACCCGGTGGCGCTCGCGCAGCCCGAAGAACGTCGAATCGTCACCGTGTTGTTCGCCGATCTCGTCGGCTTCACCGCGCTTGCCGAGCGGATGGACCCCGAACAGGTGAAACGCCTCATCAATGCCTGCTTCGAGCGCCTGGTCGAGGTGGTGGTGAAGTTCGGCGGCAAGATTGACAAGCTGCTCGGCGATGGCATGTTGGTGTTGTTCGGCGCCCCCGTGGCGCACGAAGACGACCCCGAGCGCGCCGTGCGCGCTGCGCTGCGTATGCAGCAAACCCTCGCTCAGTACGTGGCAACCAGCGAGCTCGCCGGCAGCGCCGACATTCGCATGCGCGTGGGCATCAACACCGGCGAAGTGTTGGTGGGCACGCTCGCCGGCACGGACTACACCGCGATGGGCGACGTCGTGAACACGGCGTCGCGGCTGCAGGCCGAGGCACCGACCGGCGGGGTGCTGGTCGGGGAAGCCACCTACGGCCTCACCTCACACACCTTTCGCTACGAAACGGCGGGCCAGTTGCAGCCTCGCGGTCGCGAGCAGTCGCTGAAGGCGTGGCTGGCGATCGAGGCAACAGCGCCCCCGGGCACCCGTCGCCGCCGGCGGCACGACGTCGGCATCGTCGGCCGTCACCCAGAGCTGGCCATGGCCGACGCCGCGCTCGACATGGTCGTTCGCAATGGTCGCGGCGTGGTGCTGCACGTCAACGGCGAGAACGGCGTGGGTAAGAGCCGCTTCGTCGACGAGGTCATCCAACGCATCCGCGATCGGGGTGAGGTCTCGGTGCTGGAGGGTGCATGCGTGCCCTACGGCGAGGCCAACGTGTGGTGGCCCATCGCCAGCGCGCTGTCCAACTACCTCGACCTCGACCCGGGCATGCCCATCGATGCGGCGCGCACGGCAGCGCTGAGGCGCGCGCAGCAAATGTTTCCATCCATCGACGCTGCCGGTACCGAGCTATTGGTCGATGTCTTCATTCATCTGCTCGGCTACCCGTCGCCGATTGATCGGCTCGATGCCGTCAGCGCGCGCAGCACCATCCACCACACAGTCGCACTCGTGCTCGAAGCCCGGTCGCAGCGCGGCCCGATGGTGCTCAGCATCAACGACGTGCATTGGGCCGATCCGGTGTTGCTCGATCTGTTCGAACACCTCGTCACGTCGCTCGGGCGGCACGCGTTCCTGCTCATCACCGCAATGCGGCCGGGCAGCGACGTCATCTGGCCACCGCGCTCGGATCGCAGTTCCGTGCTGTCGCTGACGCTGCAGCCGCTCACGCGGCCCGACACCGAACTACTCGCGTCTGCCCTCCTGGGCGATGCGCCACGCGACGAACAGTTGCTCACCGCTCTCTATGAGCGAAGCGGCGGCAACCCACTGTTCCTGATCGAACTGGTGGCGCTCACCGAGGCCGGTGGCGGCCATCGCGAACTGCCCGATTCGCTGCGCACCCTCATCTCCGCACGACTCGATCAGCTCACCCCCGAGCAACGCCAAATGATCGAGAACGCTGCCGTGCTGGGCACGTCCGGCGCCATCGCCAGCTTGGAGAAGTTCGCCCGCGAACTGAGCCAGGTGTTCCACCTCGAGGTGCTGCACGACCTCGACGATCTCGGCCTGCTGGAGGTACGCGGTCGCCGCTGGGAATTCCGCAGCGAGTCGGTGCGCGACGCCGCGTACCAGACGCTCACCAAGGCAGCGCGCGCGCAACGCCACGCCGGCGTTGCGAAAGCGATCAGCACCATGGGCCAGCTCGACGATCGCGCCCATCACACCGCCGCAGCCGCGGAACTCGTGCAGGAGCTCGGCCTGGTGGCCGGCGTGCCCAGCGACGTGGTGGCGCAAGCCGTGCAGCTGCTCACTGCAGCCGCCGATCGCGCGTTCGAGACCGGCAGCCTGCGCATGTGCGTGCGCCACTCGACGCGGGCCCTCGGGCTCTCGGCTGCCAACGATACGCCGGCGAAGGATCTCGCCCATCTCCTGCTCGTGCGCGCGGGAGCGCACGTCGATCAGCGCAACTTTTCCGCGGCCACCGACGACATCGACGCGTTGCAGAACATCGCCGAACAACTCGGTGACGCCAGCCTCCAGGCCGAGGCCTTCCGCCTTCGTGGTTCACTCAGTCAAGTCGCTGGCCGCATGGACGACGCCCGCCTCGAGCTGGGCCAGGCGGTCGATCTGCTGCGCCACGCCGAGCGACCCGACCTGCTGGCCCGGGCGCTGCGGGTCCGGGGTTTCGTGGAGATCTTCGGTGGTTCACTGAGCGAGGCGGAATGGTTCTTCGGCGAGGCCGACCAGCTCTATCAATCACTCGCCGACGAACGCGGCCTCGCCTACATCGAACAGCACCGGGCCTGGATCGCATTCCTGTCCGGCGATCTCGCACTCGCTCGCCAACGCCTCACCCACGCCGCCGATACCCACAACCGGCTCGGCGATCGCAATGGCGTGGGCTGGGCGTTCGGGCTGTTGGCCTTCGTGGAGTTCTTCGAAGGCCACTTCGAGGCGGCCGAATCGCTGGCGGGGATCGTCGGCGAGGAAGCCGCGCAACGCGGCGATGAGTGGGCTGCGGGAATGATGAACACACTGCTCGCAGACCTGCGACTGTGGCAGGGAAAGCTGGAAGCCGCCGCCCAGCTCGCCGAGAGAGCGCGAGCTCGATTCAAGAAGCTCAACGACAAGTTCGGCCTGATCCAGGCACTGGCGCCACTCGTTCGTGCGCAGGTTGCGTTGGGCAACGACGCAGCCGCACAACGAAGTTCGGAAGAGCTGCTGGCGCTCGCCGACACCGGACAGAACGGGCCATACCCACTCATGTCGGTGGCCGGCGCGGCGATGCACCGTGGGAATGCCAACGTTGCCGTTGCGATGTCCGAGCGCGCGCTCGCCGAGATCGCGGCGATCGGTGGTCGTAACTTCGAGCCGCTCGTCGTGCTCGCGCTGGGCTACGCACAGCAGGGCCGCACCGAGGAAGCGTTGGCCACCATCGAGTCCGTACCTGCGGAAGGCATTGCACATCCCTTCACGCAGGCAGTCGCCGCGCTGGTGCACGCAGCGACAGGGCAGCCCCAGCTGGCGATCTCGCGCGCCGACACCGTCGCCCACACCGACGGCGCCACCTACCTCGACCAAGTCTTCGCCTACGTCGCCGCGGCCGGCGCCTACACGCAGCTCGGCGGCACAGCGCAGGCCGGGCTCAGCGCGCAGGCTGCCGTGGCACGAGCGCTCGGTGTCGGCGACGTGGTGGCCGCAGCACTTGCCACCACCACGTTCGAAGCGGTCACCGGCACCCGACACTCTGCACACGACGAGCACACGCCGCTGGGCGATGGTTGGGTGAACTTGGTGCGTCGCCTCGTCAACGGCGAACGCGAACCATCGGGTACTTCGGCCGGCGAGTGATCAGCCCGTGAGCGAATTGCGTCGCCACGGCAGGTCGGCGAGGTACTTCACCGCCGCCGGGTGCGGATCCATCTCGCGGCCGGCCAGCTCGCGCCTGCGGTCGACGACCGGCTGGTGGCGGACCTGGCACCCCGGGCAGTAGTAGAGGACGCGGGCGTGCTCGCCCACCCGGCGTACCTGCACCGTGTCGCCGCAGCGCGCGCAGCGTTGCCCGTTGCGGCCGTAGACGGCGAGACCGCCAGGGATCTCGGCCGCGGTGACGCGATACGCGTGTTGCAGGTTGGCGCGCATCATGCGCGACGCGGCGTGGATCAGTTGCACACAGTCGATGGGGAGTAACGAGTCGACGTGGGCGAACGGGCTGAGCTCGCAGGCCCACAGGATCTCGCTGCGGTACACGTTGCCTACTCCGCACGCCACGTGCTGGTCGAGGAGGACCTCGGACACGGGACACGAGGACTCGGGGTACTCGTAGATGCCACGAGCGCACTCCAGCAGATCTTCGTCGGGTGCCGTGCACAGATCCGGGCCGAGTCGCCCGGAACCCGGGTGGCGGAAGCGGTCGAACTCGCGATAGGTCTCGACAACCGGGGCGCTGAAGCACACGGCCACCCAATCGGGCACCTCGATGACGACACGCATCTGATGGCTCAGTCGCCGCCACCGCTCGCCGCCCCTGTAGAGATGCCACGCGCCGGTCATGCGCAGGTGCGTGTGCAGCACGAGGCCGTCGTCCCACACGATCTCGAGGTGCTTGCCGCGCGACTCGACTCGTTCGATGACGCGCCCGACACCGGGGTGCGGCCCGTACAGACGAGGTGCATCGAAGCGCGTCGCCGCACGACCCGTGAGGGCTGTTCGCAAGGCTGCGGCAGCTCGGTGAATCGTGTCGCTTTCAGGCACTATCGCCAGACTACGCAAGGAACGAACCCTCGTCGCGCGATACCCGGTGCGGGGCCCGACGGAGGCGGCGTGGGACAGGTCGGTAGCGTGCAACCCGTGGACCCTGACGACACCGGCATCCTGCCCACCGACTCCACCGACTCCACCGACGACCTCGGCATTGCTCTCGAGATCCAGCCGGAGTCGGATCCCATCGGCACCGCCAGGCGCCGTCACGGCTCGGCAGGCGCCATCTTGGCAGCCGGCATGTTCGGGTTGGACATCGCACTCGGGCGCAAGGCCAAGGAGGAAGCACCGATCGTGGTGGCTGCCAGCGATCAACCGGTCGATATCGAGACCGACGGCATCGAGATCCCTGTCGACGAGCGCACCTCGGTGTATGCGCCCCCGCAGCCGCCCACCGATCCTCTGCCGCCCCGGCGTCGACGCCGGTAGCCGCCCTGTTGCTCGGCGACCCCACCCACTACGCTGCGACACTTCAGGAGGTTTCCCAACGTGCGAATGGTTCGCGTGGCGCTGGTCGCTGCAGTGTTCAGTGCTGGTGTCATGGTTGCGACACCGAACCAACCGATCGCCGATGCCGATGCCGATGCCGACGGGAACGAGATTACCGACCCCCGCTTGGTGGGCGAGATCGCCCGCATCGCAGCCCGTCGCACGCAGGGCGCGGCCGATGCGTCGATTGCGGTGGAAGTGCTCACCGCCAACGACACGGCCGTCGCAGAAGCGATCGAGGAGCTCGGCGGCACCGTCACCGGCTCCGTCGCTGGCGCAGTGGTTCAGGCGACGGTGCCGGTGGCCACGCTGAAGACGCTGGCCAACTCGCCCGGCGCCCAGTCCGTGCGCTACCCGCGCCGGGCGGGACACGTGCCCGGCACTGCTCGCCGCACCGAGCTTGGCCCGGGCACGGGCATCGCCGGTGAGGAAGTCGCCATCACCAACGCCGCCGCGTGGCACGCCGCCGGTTACGGCGGCGGCGGGGTCAGGGTGGGCATCATCGACTACTTCGACCTGTCGGTCTGGAACGTCACCGAGATAGGCCCGAAGCCGACGCTGGCCAACGGCCGCATGTTCTGCAAGGACTCCACCCGCTTGGGGTTGTGCAGCGGCGGATCCATCGTCGATTCCGGTCCCGACGGCAAACATGGCGATTCCGTTGCCGAGATCGTCAAGGACATGGCACCGCTCGCCGACGTCTACATCGCCACCATCGGCACTGTCAGCGACCTGCACGACGCCATCACGTGGTTCGCCGCCAATGGCGTCACCATCATCACGCGCTCGCTCGGTGCGCCGTACGACGGCCCGGGCGACGGCACCGGCCCACTCGCTTCGGTGGTCGACTACGCGGCCTCCCTCGGCATCGTCTGGTTCAACTCGGCGGGCAACGACGCTCTCGACGTGTACATGCGCCGCTCGGTGCCCACCGATCTTCCCGCCAGCGGTTACGTCGACTTCGACAATGGGCCCGGGGTCGACACCTGGCTGCGACTCGATGCCGGCTACTCGACCTGCGGGGTGTTGTTCGACGGCATCCGATGGAGCAACGACTGGTACCTGCCGGCGAGACAGCGCACCGACTACGCGATCGAGTTCTACGAGCCGCTGAGCGGCGCCCAGGCGAGCGACGACCACTACAACCCTGCCTCGCTGGCCGAGGTGAAGGGCATCGACCTCGACCGCTCGCCCGGCAACGGCATGCAGAACGTCCACGACGCATCGCAGATCGACGGCGTACCGCCGATTGAAGCCGATGACCTGTGCGTGTACCCACGGAACGCGTTCGGACAATTCGGCGGCATCGCTTACATGCGTATCAAGCGGAACGATTCCACCCCCGTCGGCGCCACGCCCGATCAGGTTGAGATCGCACTCGGCGACGGCCTCCTGGAGTTGGGCTACTCAGATGCGCCCGGCAGCGCGTCCAAGCCGGTTGTCGACTCGAAAAACCCGAGCCTCGTCGCCGTCGGCGCCATCGATCCACCGTCGGGTTCCTCGCTCGCGTTCTACTCGTCGCAGGGCCCCACCTTCGATGGCCGCATCAAGCCCGACATCTCGGCACCGGCTGGGTTCAACAGCGTCACGTCGGGAGGCCAGTTCTCGGGTACGTCGGCTGCCTCCCCCGTGGCCGCAGGTGCCGCCGCCCTCCTGCAGGGCGCCGGCCTCGCCGTGCCCGGTCGGTCCACCGCCGCACTCCTGAAGCACTTCGTCAACGACCTGGGCACCCCGGGTGCCGACAACTTGTTCGGCGCCGGCAAGGTGTTACTACCGGCCCCACCCGCGCCGATCGTCACCGCGCCCGGCAAGTACGTGCCGCTCGCCTCACCCTCGCGGGTGTTCGACTCGCGCCACATGCCCGCTGCCGGGCTGGGCGTCGGCCCCTACGCCCCCGGCTCGATCGTCGATGTCGCAGTACTGAACGGCCTGCCCGTGGCGCCCTCATCCGTGTCCGCCGTCGCAGTCAACGTCACGTCCACGCGTACATCCACCTCCGGCTTCATCCAGGCGGCGCCGTATCTCGGTGCAGCAACGGGTGGCACATCGACGCTCAACATCTCCACCGCCGGAACCGACCGCCCCAACTTCGCGATCGTTGCGGTCGGCCAGCAGGGCAAGATCAGCCTCTACCTCGACGCCGGCGGCGACGTGATCGTCGACGTCCTGGGCTACTTCCAGATGGGCGTGGCGTCGTCCACCGACGGTCGCTTCCTGTCGATCCAGCCGGAGCGGTGGATGGACACACGCAACAACGGGTTGCTCCCCGTCGGCAGTAACAGCCCGGCTGTCGTTGCCAGCGGCGTCGGCGCCGGCGGCATCGCCACTGCTCGCCGCTTGCCGACCACGGTGGTGCCCGGCAGCGGGCTACAGGCACTGGTGGTGAACGTCACCGCCGCCGGCTCGGCCGCAGCGGGGTACATGGTTGCGATGCCCAGTGGGGGCGACCCCGCGGCCACGCAGCACAGCACCGTGAACTTCACACCGGCTGCGCCGTCGGCCAACACGTCGATCGTGCCCGTTGGCCCCGACGGTTCGGTCTCGGTGTACACGTCGGCGAGCTCCCACATCATCGTCGACGTGGTGGGTTACATCACCGACGCAAGTGCCGGCAACTCGGCTGCCGGCCTGTTCCAGTCGATCACGCCGTACCGCGCCTACGACACCAGGCAGCCGCCGCTCACCGCCTTTGGTGCCCGCCAGGCTTCCACCGTCACGCTGAACACGGTGCCCGGCGTCGCCGCCAACGCATCTGCCGTCTCGTCCAACCTGACGGTGACCGGCCCGATCGCAATCGGTTTCCTGACGGTCTTCCCCGGCCCCGAGCCGGCCACCTCCAACCTCAACTTCGGCCCCGGGCAGACGGTGGCCAACGGTGCCCTGCTGCAGCTCGGTCCAACGGGCACCGTCGTCGTCAAGGCGAGCGAGGTCGGCCACGTGATCATCGACATCAACGGTTTCTTCCTGAGCTGACGAAGAACGGCACCCGATCATGAGCGAACAACTCGATACCAAATCCGGCTGGCTCTCGCCCGACGAGCTGGAGAACATCCGGGCCAGCGTCCCACTCGTCTACATCGATGCCGTGCCGGTGAGAGTCGACGAGGCCGGCCGCGTCACACACGTGGGACTGCTGTTGCGCCAGGCTGCCGACGGAACGATCAGCCGCATGGTGGTGAGCGGTCGCGTGTTGCACGGCGAGAGGATTCGCGATGCACTGCTTCGCCATCTCGAGAAGGATCTCGGCCCGGTGGCTTTGCCCCGCATTCCTCCCGAGGTGGCGCCGTTCACAGTTGTCGAGTACTTCCCCGACGCCGCGGTCAGCGGCTTCCAAGACCCGCGCCACCATGCGGTCAGCCTGGCTTTCGTGGTGCCGGTGGCAGGCGATTGCCAACCCACGCAGGAAGCCCTCGATCTTCGCTGGTACACCCCGGCGGAGTCGATCAGCGAACAGGTGCGCCGCGAGATGACCGGCGGCCACGACCGACTCATCCGGCT
>JANONE010000325.1:0-2749 GCA_031420675.1 Ilumatobacteraceae bacterium
GTGATCCGCTTCGGCCTACAACCCTGCGTTGGATCGCCGCAGCCCTTCCCGTAATCGGGTTGACCGTCGGGGCGATCCTGGCCGTGCTCGACAAGAGCGATCTTCGATCGGAGGTCGGCGACGGCGTTTGGGCGCCGATCCTGGCGTTCAGCGCCGTGGGTGCCGTGTCCCTGGCCCGAACTGCAGCCGTTCTCCGCGCCCGACACGGAGTAGGCGACCATCCGCTCACTCACGTCCCCTGAACCGAGGGCTGTCTCGGCGCCGCAAGGCGGCCCGTGTTCGCGGACCTTTTCGCGCCGGTGTCCCATACCGCCGGTTATACCGGTGATCCACCTCCTGGGCCAAGGGCTCGGGAACTCTTCTCGGGCTCAGGTCCGTCGATGGAGGGAAGTGGCTCATGTGGGTTCCGGTGTTCGAGTGTGTGGTTGGTGAGGACGGCGAGCGGGAGTATCGCGTCGGTCACGAGCTGATCGACGAGTTCTTGGAGTTCGTCGGCGGTCGTGCCCGACCGAACACGGTCAAGGCGTACGCGCATGATCTGAAGGTGTTCTTCGACGTCGTCGGCAAGGACCCGAACGAGGTGACGGCCCGGGACGTGCTGGCGTTCATCTCGCATCAGCGCCGGGGCCGGACCGGGGCGGAGAACGTGGTCCGGCTGGCGGATGGATCGGCCGGGTTGTCGGCCGCGACGATCAAGCGGCGGTTGGCTGCGGTCTCGGCGTTGTACGGCTATCTCGTGGTCCGTGGTGATGCCGGTGTGACGGTGAACCCGGTGCCACGCGGGTTGCCGACACGCCAGCATCGCCATCGCGGTCCTCGGGTGGTTCCGTTGGTGCGTGGTGTGCGCCGCCTGCCACGCATCCTTGGTGCTGACGAGGTCCAGGTGTTGATGGCAGCGTTGAGGACCGATCGTGATCGGGCGATCGTGCAAGCAATGCTGCTGGCCGGTTTGCGGCGCTGCGAGGTGCTCGGGTTGCGGCTCGAGGATCTTCGCCTGGGCGAGTGGCGGGTGTTCGTCGTTGACGGCAAGGGGGGATATGAGCGGCTCGTGCCGATGTCCGCGACGTTCTTCGCGACACTGGCGAGCTACCTCAACACCGAACGCCCGATGAACGCAACGACGGACCGGGTGTTCGTCGCGTTGAAGGGACCGACACGCGGCAACCCATTGTCGGCAGCGGGTCTTGATGAGGTCCTCACCGGTGCGCGTGGCCGGGCCGGTTTGTCGAACGGCACCTGCCACGAGCTACGCCACACCTGCTTCACCCGGCTCCGCGAAGCAGGCATGGGAATCGAAGCGCTGCAAGCGCTCGCCGGTCATCGCTCGATCGAATCGACCCGGGTCTATCTCCACCTCGGCGCCGACTGGCTCGCTGAGGAGTATCGGCGAGCGACCAGCGCGATCGACGCGGGCGTCACGGCCAGGTCGGCCCGATGAACGCCCGCGCCAACACTGCGTTGGCCTTGATCGAAGATGCCCCCGCGCAGGCGAACGGGCGCCCGACCCCGGAGATCACCTGGATCGAGCTCGCCCGCCGGGCACCCCAGATGATCTCGACGATGGCCCGCTACCTCGATCAACTCGCCGTGTCCGCCAGACCAGCAACGGTGAACGCTGTCGACCTCACCCTGCGACAGTTCGCCGACCGCGTCACAGCGAATGACCCTGAGTGTCACAGCATGGCGCTTGTCAAGCGGGCCCACTTCGAGGACTACAAGCGGTGGCTCGCCCGCCGCCCCGGCCGCAACGGCACGCTCAGCGCGACGACCATCTCCGGACGGATCGGGCTGTTGCGCACGTTCTTCGAACGGATCATCGAGTGGGACTACGACGACGCACCAGCACGCATCCCGATCTTCGCCGGTGACTTCCCCAACCGCGACGAACCACTCCCGAAGTTCCTCGACGACCCGACCGCGTCGAAGTTCATGGCAGCGCTCGCAGTCGACACCAACCATCGGCGCCGGCTCATGATCGAACTCCTCGCCCGCACCGGGATGCGCACCGGCGAACTGTCAGCCCTCGCCGACAACGCGATGGTGCTCATCGGCGACACCCACTGGCTCCGCATCCCCGTCGGCAAGCTCCACAACGACCGCTACGTCCCACTGCTGCCCTACATCGTCGAGCTCATCAACGACCACCGCGCCCGACGCGGCCCGACACGATCCGGGCTACTCGTCGAACGCAACGACGGCCGACCCTTCGACCGGCGCAGCATCCACCGCTACGTCAGCACCATCGCCCAACGAGCCGGCATCGGACACGTGCACCCGCACCAACTCCGCCACACCCTCGCCACCCAAGCCGTCAACCGCGGCATGAGCCTCGAAGCGATCGCAGCACTCCTCGGACACCGCTCGATGAAGATGACCCTCACCTACGCACGCATCACCGACCGAACCGTTGCCGACGAGTACTTCCGCGTCACCGCCGCCGTCGAAGCCAATCACTACGGCAACCAACTCCCCGCCAGCACCGCCGGCGAGATCATGAACCGCGTCGCCGCCGACCACCAACGCCTTCTGGGCAACGGCCACTGCAACCGACCTGCCGCGCTCGACTGCGCCTACGAATCGATCTGCGAACGCTGCGGCTTCTTCGACACCGGACCCCAGTTCGTCACGATCCTCACCCGCCAACGCGACCACGCCAACGACCGAGACCAAAGCGACCGGGCCACCCTCTTCACCGACCTGCTCAACAACCTCGACAAACCCGACTGAACCTGCTTCGATGGCACCACCC
>JANONE010000326.1:0-12001 GCA_031420675.1 Ilumatobacteraceae bacterium
TGAGCCGCGCCAAGCCACCCACCGCCGTCTGGTTGATGTCGGACGAGATGGCCTTCGGCGGGTTGCAGGCGTTGCGCGAGATGGGGCTGGTGGCGGGGCACGACGTCTCGGTGATCGGCTTCGACGATCACCCGGCATCGAATGCGTTCGGCCTCACCACCATCCGCCAGCCAGTGCGCGACATGGGCCGGCTGGGGGCGCGACTGATGCTCGACCAGCTGGAAGGTTTCGGCTCTGTGACGCACCACCCGATCGAGCTCAGCTTGGTAAAGCGCGCCAGCTGCGGCCCTCCGGCGTCGAGACCAAAGGTGGCGCCGGGAGGTGTCGGCGCCGCACATTGATGTTGACGCACCGGTTCGGACTGATCTATTCTGTAAGCGCTCACAGACCGCTGGGTGCTCCCGTGCTCGGCATTTTCCTTGAGGGGGAGTTTCATGGCGTCACGTCGACGTTTGGCCACCATGGCCACCGTGTTGACCATCTCGTTGCTCGCAGCTGCGTGCGGTGACGACAAATCGAGCAGCAGCAACAACACCAGCGGTGGCGGCGACAAGCCGTACGCCGGCAAGGTCGTCACGATCTTCAGTTCCATCCGCGACATCGAGGCCACCCGCCTCGAGACTGCGTGGGCGGGCTTCGAGGCCGAGACCGGCATCGACATCCAGCACGAAGGTTCTGGCGCCTTCGAGGCCGACCTCAAGGTGCGCGTCGATGGCGGCAACGCCCCCGACATCGCCTTCATCCCGCAGCCCGGTCTGCTCGCCACGCTCGCCCGCGATGGCAAGGTCGTTCCGTTGGAGAGCCTCAAGGCCGACGTAGAGGCCAACAACATCGGTGGTTGGGTCGAGCTCGGCACCGTCGACGGCAAGTTCTACGCCCCACCGTTCGGCGCCAACATCAAGAGCCTGGTGTGGTACAGCCCCGCCGCCTTCAAGGACAAGGGCTACGAAGTCCCGACCACGTGGGACGACATGATGGCGCTCAGCGACAAGATCGTCACTGACGGCGGCGCGCCGTGGTGTGTGGGTGCAGGTTCCGACCAGGCCACTGGTTGGCCGCTCACCGACTGGGTGGAGGATGCCGTGCTGCGCTTCGCCGGCGTCGAGACCTACGACAAGTGGGTCGCTCACACCATCCCGTTCAACGATCCCGCCATCCTCGACGCCATCGACAAGGTCGGTGCGATCGTCAAGAACGACAAGTACGTGCTGAACGGCGCGCAGAGCATCCCGAGCACCACGTTCCAGGACGCGGGTCTGCCGCTGCTCGACGGTGGCTGCTACATGCACCGTCAGGCCAGCTTCTACGGCAACCAGTTCCCCCCTGGCACCACCAAGGGTCCCGACGGCCAGGTGAACGCGTTCTACTTCCCGCCGGCCACGGCTGACTCCCCGAAGCCGATGCTGGGTGGTGGCGAAGTGATCGCCGCCTTCAGCGCCGATCCCGAAGTCGAGGCAGTGGTGAAGTTCCTCACCAGCGCCGCCTACGCCAACGAGCGTTTGAAGGCAGGCAACTGGCTGACCCCGAACAAGAAGGCCGATGTGAGCTTGGTCACCGACCCGCTGGAGAAGACCTTCGCTGAGCTGCTCGTCGGCTCCGACGTGTTCCGCTTCGACGGTTCCGACCTGATGCCCAGCGCCGTCGGCGCCGGTACCTTCTGGACGGAGATGGTGGCCTGGGTCACCGGCAAGAGCACCGCCGACGCGGCGCAGGCCATCGAAGACAGTTGGCCGAAGAGCTGAACCTGAGAACTGCAACGAGGGGGTGGTCGGCGAGGTCCGACCACCCCCTTGGCATGCCCTAGGTTGTCGCCAAGCAAGTACGCGACGAGGTCGCGACCAATTCCAGTAAGCAAGTTCGAGTCACTGCCGGGGGGCGTTGTGATCGTGGCAAGCCGTCAATCTTGTGAGCGACGAACGAATTCGTGGGGGTGGTGATCATGACCCAACGCCTCCGCGCGCTGCTGGTCAACGACAACATCAAGACCGGCGCCACCGTCGTTGCCGCCTATGCCGTGCTCGCGATCGTCAACAAGCTGCTGTCGAGCAGCGAGGGGCCGATCGCCAAGATCATCTCCACGCTGTACACGGTGTGCACCGGCATTCTCGTGCTGGTGCTGTTCTTCTCCGTCCTCTACTGGGTCGCCAGCCAGTTTCGCGAGCCGTGGCGCGAGCGGGCCCGGGTGATGGTGTTCGTCGGGCCGGCGCTCGTGCTACTCGTCGGCGGGCTCATCATTCCGTCACTGCTGACCGCCAAGCTGTCGCTGTACACGGGTACCAGCGCCGACAGGTGGTACGGACTGGGCAACTTCCGCGACATGTTCACCAAGAAGGACAACCTGTTGGTGCTGCGCAACAACGTGTGGTGGGTCATCCTCGTCACCAGCGTCAGCACGACCATCGGCGTCACCATCGCCCGCTTCGCCGATCGCATGCGAGGCGAGTCCATCGCCAAGATGCTCATCTTCCTGCCGACGGCCATCTCCTTCGTCGGCGCCGGCATCATCTGGCGCTTCATCTACGCCAACAACCCGAGCAAGCAGTACGGCTTGCTCAACTGGGTCTGGGTCGGCCTCGACCCGGTGCTGCCGGGAGCACAGCAGCCGCACTACTGGCTGCAGGACACCAGCTTCTTCGGGATCAACAGCGATTTCCTGCCCGGGAGCAACACCGTGTTCATGATCATCGTGATGATCTGGATCCAGGCAGGCTTCGCCACCGTCGTCATCTCGGCGGCAATGAAGGGCGTGCCCGACGACTTGGTGGAGGCCGCGAAGATCGACGGCGCCACCGACCGGCAGGCGTTCTTCAAGATCGTGCTGCCGTACGTGAAGACCACCATCGTCACCGTCGTCACCACCACGGTGATCGCCGTGTTGAAGGTGTTCGACCTCGTGCAGGCCATGGGCTTGGGCGGGTCGTTCAAGAACAACGTGCTCGCCAACCAGATGTACACGGAGAGCTTCACCAAGCAGAACGAGGGCTACGGCTCAGCGGCGGCAGTCGTCATCTTCATCGCCGTCATCCCGGTCGTGTTCGTCAATGCCCGCAACCAACGAGCCATGAGGGGGTCCCGCTGATGGCTGCCGTCACCGTTCCCGCGACGGCCTCCACCACCAAGGTGAAGGACGAAACACCGCTCGCGACGAAGATCACGCGCCACACCACCAGCCCGTTCGGCCGCATCGTCGTGTGGTTGCTGGCTGCGCTCTGGACCGTTCCCACGTTCGGTCTGTTCATCACGTCCCTCCGCCCGGAGAAGGAGATCAAGACCACGGGTTGGTGGACGTTCTTCACCAACCCGCAGGTCACCTCTGCCAACTACAGCGGCGTGTTGAACTACACCGGTGGCAGCGGCCGCCCGTTCAGCAACTACTTCTGGAACTCGCTGGCGATCACCATCCCCGGCGCCATCATCCCCATCGTGGTCGCCGCCTTCGCCGCCTACGCGTTGTCGTGGATGAAGTTCTGGGGTCGCGACGGGCTGTTCGTGGGCATCGTGGCGCTGATGGTGGTGCCGCTGCAGATGTGCCTCATCCCACTCCTGCGCTTCTTCACCAGTGACTGGTCGCCGCTCGATGGCGGCATCCCGCAGATCTGGATCGCCCACTCCATCTTTGCGATGCCGCTGGCCATCTTCCTGCTGCGCAACTTCATCGGCTCGCTGCCCAGTGAGGTCATCGAAGCGGCACGAGTGGATGGTGCCTCGCACATGACCATCTTCGCTCGCATCGTGTTGCCGCTGTCTGTGCCCGCGATCGCATCCATTGCCATCTTCCAGTTCCTGTGGGTGTGGAACGACCTGCTCGTCGCCAAGGTGTTCGGTGGCGGCGCACAGAACGCTCCCCTGACCTCGGCGCTGATCGACATGGTCGGCACCAAGGGCAGCGATTGGCAACTGCTCACCGCCGGCGCCTTCGTCAGCATGATCGTGCCACTCATCGTGTTCCTCAGTCTCCAGCGTTATTTCGTCCGTGGCCTGTTGGCCGGAAGTGTCAAGGGGTAGTCGTGTCCACGCTCAGCATGGTCAACCTGCAGAAGAAGTACCAGAACGGTTTCGAGGCCGTCCCCGGCCTCGACCTACACATCGACAACGGAGAGTTCCTCGTGCTGGTCGGCCCCTCGGGCTGCGGCAAGTCCACGGTGCTGCGCATGGTGGCCGGCCTGGAAGACATCACCGGCGGCGAACTGCTCATCGACGACGTTCGGGTCAACAACATGGGGCCGCAGCAACGCGACATCGCGATGGTGTTCCAGAGCTACGCGCTGTACCCCAACATGACCGTCAGCGAGAACATCGCGTTCGCGATGAAGCTGCGCAAGACCGACAAGGAGGAGATGAAGGCGAAGGTGACCGAAGTCGCCGACCTGCTCGAGCTCACCGCCGTACTGGACCGCAAGCCCGCTCAATTGTCCGGCGGCCAACGCCAGCGCGTCGCCATGGGCCGTGCCATCGTGCGCAACCCGAAGCTGTTCTTGATGGACGAGCCGCTCTCCAACCTCGACGCCTAGCTGCGCGTGCAGACCCGCGCAGAGATCTCCAAGTTGCAGCGCCGGCTCGGCGTCACCACCATGTACGTCACCCACGACCAAGTGGAAGCGATGACGATGGGCGACCGCGTCGCCGTCTTGCGCCGCGGATTGCTGATGCAGTGCGCCAGCCCCGCCGAGCTGTACGAATCCCCCGAGAACCTGTTCGTCGCGCAGTTCATCGGCTCGCCTTCGATGAACGTGATGCGCGGCACGGTCGATGAGGGCGACGGCGACTCGTTCTCGATTCACATCGGCTCCCAACATCTCGCCGTCGACGGGACGGCGGCGCAGCGATTGTCCCGCTTGCGCGACTACATCGGCCGCGACATCGCGATCGGAATCCGCTCGGAGGCCTTGGGTGGCGACGGCACTGCCGCGATCAATGTGGTGATCGACCTGGTGGAGATGCTCGGCTCCGAACTGCTCGTGCACAGCACGATCGATGCCCCCGCCGTTCGGTCCACCGACGCCGGTGTGGAAACCGACCCCGGCACGGAATCGACAATCGTTGCCTCGCTGGATCCGCGGCAGCGCATGAAGGTCGGCGACCGCGTGACGTTCGCCGTCGACACGCTTCGCCTGCACGCCTTCGATCTCGACACCGGCGCAGCCATCGGCCGCAGCTGACCTGGCTGTCGAACCCGCCACCCGACGCGCCGCCTGACGACTGCTGATGCGGCTACAACTCGCCAAGGCGACCGAGCACGCCGGAGTCGTCCAGTGGCCCCTCGACCAATCGCTCGCCGACTGGAGCATCGAGGGCATGCAGCAGGTCGCCGGGCTGCATCGCCATGTCGTGCGACTGGTGGAAGTGGGCCAGACCTCCTACGTGGTGAAGGAGTTGCCCGACCCGCTCGCCGAGAGAGAGTGGCGGCTGCTGCGAGAACTGGTGGAGGCGGGCCTGCCGACGGCAGAGGTGGTGGGTGTGGTCACCGGTCGCGACGACGAGGCCGACGGCTTGCTGATCACCCGCCACCTCGACTACTCGCTGCCCTACCGCACCTTGCTGTCGGGCCGTGGATTGCGCATCCCGTACCTCGGTGAGCGCCTGCTGGATGCACTCGCCGGCCTGCTGGTGCGGCTGCACCTCGCCGGTTTCTACTGGGGCGACTGCTCGCTCTCGAACACACTGTTCCGCCGCGATGCCGGTGCGCTCTCGGCCTACATCATCGACGTGGAGACCGGCGAACACCACCCCGAGCTCAGCCGCGGCCAACGTGCGCTCGACCTGCACATCGCAACTGAGAACGTGTTCGGCGACCTGCTCGATCTGCAGCTGGGCGGCCTGTTGGCCCAGGACATCGACCCGCTGCAGACGGCGCTCGCAATCGAGACCTCCTACGACCGACTGTGGCTGGAGCTCACCGGCGTCGACGAGTTCAACGCGGATGAGACGTTCCGCGTGGATCAGCGGCTGCGAAGTCTGCACGACCTCGGCTTCGATGCCGCCGAACTGGAGCTGGTGACGACCGTCGATGGCTCCCGCCTGCGCCTCGTGCCGCGAGTGGTCGAGCACGGCTTCCATGCGCAGAAGCTGCGAGCGATCACGGGCCTCGAGGCCGGCGAGAACCAGGCACGACGGCTGCTGAACGACATCAGCCGCTACCGGGCCGTCCTGGAACAGCGCGGCGGGCGCAAGGTCGTGGAATCCGTGGCGGCAGCCCGCTGGTTGGAGGAACGCTTCGAGCGCGCACTCAGCGGCATCCCGGCCGAGATGGCTGCCAAACTGGAACCCGCCGAGCTGTACCACCAGGTGCTCGAGCATCGCTGGTTCCTCTCGGAGCGTGCGGGCGGCGATGTGGGCATGGACGAAACAGTCGCGTCCTACGTGGCCGACGTGCTGGCGGCCGCCCCCGCCGAGCAGATCGTGCACCCGGACGAAGCGTGAGCCAGGCGGCTCGTCAGCCGGCACGGTAGCCTTGCTGCCCGATGAGCCAGCTGAAGAACCGCCTGCAAGCCCTGTCGTTGCTCGATCGCGCATTTTCGGCGATGACCGATGAGGAGCTTGCCACGCTCGTGGCCTCGCTGCCCGAGGATCACGTCAACGCACTCGACGATCTGTGCGGTGCCCGCGAGGGCGGCTTCACCGACGCCGACGCCCGCAACCTCGCTGTACGCGCCACTGTCGCACGTGGCCGCATGAACGGCGGGCTCGAGCAGATCAGCACGCTGATCACCGACCCCGCCCTCGCGAAGTGCATCGAGCTGCTCGGCGAAAACTCCGAAAACCCCACCGAAGAGCAGTTGCTCGACGCCACGCCCACGATCGTGGAAGCGTTCGGCCTGGCCACCACCCGGCTCATGCTCGCCTCATCCGTGGCCGGCGAGGCCCCCGCCGCCGAGGTACTCACCCGCGTATTGAAGCACGACGAGACGCTGGCGTTGCCGCCGGTCGAACGCGTCGAGGTGGAGGTGCTGCCGGCACGCACCGCCGACGACGAGACGAAGGCGAAGCGCAAGGCCGCCAAGGAGAAGAGGCAGGCCGACGCTCGCAAGGCCCGCGAGCAGCAACTCAAGGCCCGCCACCGCTGATCCCGATCTGTCGGAGCCGGTGGTCAATCGAGAAGGCTCTGCGTGCCTTGCTCGTGGCGTAGCAACCAGGCCTTGGCGTCGAGGCCGGCGGCGAAGCCGATGAGGGCGCCATTGGTACCGACCACTCGGTGACAGGGCACGATGATGCTGATCGGGTTGCGGCCGTTGGCTGCTCCCACGGCGCGTGACTTGTTGACGTCACCCAACCGGCGCGCCTGCTCGCCGTAGGAGATGGTCGCCCCGTAGGGGATGCGGCGCAGCTGCAACCACGCGGACAGCTGGAAGTCGGTGCCCACGGGGTCGAGCAGCAGGTCGAAGTCGCGACGGTCGCCGGCGAAGTACTGCTCCAGTTGCTGCACTGCGGCGCACAGCACGGTTGCCGCCGCCGGGTCGCCGTCGGCCGCGAGCGGCAACGAGGCCGGCTCGGCGAGCTCGTTCGGCCAGAGGACAGCCCTCAACCCACGCGGACTGGCGACCAGCGTCAGCTCACCCACCGGGCTCGCCATGGTGGTGCGCGACAGATCGCGCGTGTCGCCCAGCGAGGGAAGGGTCGTTTCGCTTCGGGTCATGGTTGCTCCTTCACAAGCTTGCCCACAGATGGTGGAGTGCGTACGAACGCCACGGCCGCCAGGCCTCGGCGAGTGCGGCGGCGCCGCGTGGTGACGAATCAGCGCCGACCGCTGCGAGCGCATGGCGCAGGCCGAGGTCGGTGGGTAGCAAGACGTCGGGGTCGCCGAGGGCGCGCATGGCCACGTAACCAGCTGTCCACGGCCCGATGCCGCGCAATGCCTGCAGCGCGGCAACAGCCTCGGAACGATCGCTGCCGGCATCGAGCACGATCTCGCCATCCGCGACCTTCGCGCATGCGTCGATGAGGGCCGCACCGCGAGCACGTGGCATCGCGAAGTCGTGCGGGCTGAGGCCGGCGATCGTGGCTGCGGATGGGAAGGCGTGGGTGACGCCGCCGATCGGTTCCGCGAGTGGCTGGCCGTGCGCTGCGACGAGCCGCGCCGCGAGCGTGCGGGCACCGGCGACGCTGACCTGCTGCCCGAGCACTGCACGCACCAACAGCTCGGTGCCGTCGGGATGACCGGGGGCCCGCAAGCCGGGGCGCTTCTCCACGAGCGGTGCCAACAGCGCGTGTGCCCCGAGGTGATCGCGGATGGTCGCCGGGTCGCAGTCGAGATCGAGCAACCGTCTCGTGCGCTGCACCGCCGCCTGCGCATCGGCCACATCGTCGAGCGTGAGCGCGCACGTCACGGCGGCCCCGCAGACCGTGATCGACACCACGCCGAGACCGCGGGCTAGGCGCAGCGAACGGCGATACGTGGCACCCTCCACGCTCTCCACCCCCGGGACGGCACGAACTGCGAGGAACGCGAGCAGTGCATCGCCGTCGAACGGTTCGCGACACGCGAGGCGCACCGTGAGCGGCCCGCCGGCCGGGCTGGGGGACTTGGCCGCACGCATGTCGGAGGGGCTGGCGGCGTACACCTCGCGCACGGTGTCGTTGAACTGACGCACACTCTGGAAGCCGGCAGCGAACGCAACATCGGTGATCGGCAGCGTGGTGGTCTCGATCAGGATGCGGGCGGTCTGTGCACGTTGCGCCCGAGCGAGTGCGAGCGGGCCGGAACCGACTTCGGCAACAAGCAGGCGGTTCACTTGCCGCTCGCTGTACCCGAGCCGGGTGGCTAGTCCGCCAACGCCTTCACGATCGACGAGGCCGTCGGCGATGAGGCGCATCGCCCTGCCAACGACGTCGGCCCGAGTGTTCCACTCGGGTGAGCCGGGCGAAGCGTCGGGGCGGCAGCGCTTGCAGGCGCGATAGCCGTGAGCTTGGGCTGTGGCAGCGGCACGGAAGAACTCGACGTTCGGCCGCTTGGGTGTGATCGCCGGGCATGAGGGCCGGCAGTAGATGTGGGTGGTGCGCACGGCCGTCACGAACCAGCCGTCGAACCGCGAGTCGCGGCTCTGGATGGCCCGGTAGCAGTGGTCGTCGTCGAGCAGCACCCACACAGTGTGGCGCCCTGGAGCGCGAAGGACTAGCGGCTTTCGGACATCATCGCCGGCGCCGGTGGGAGCCTTCAGAAGATTTCGGCGACGTCGACCGAGACGGAGAGCGTTTGGTCGCTGGGCGGGCCGATCACCACGCCCCGCACCGGCGCAACATCGTCGTAGTCGCGGCCCCATCCCAACGTCACATGGCGCAGCGGCGGCATCTGGTTGTTGGTCGGGTCGAAGTCGATCCACCCGAACTTGCCGGCCCAGACGGAGCACCACGCGTGCGAGGCATCGACGCCAACCAGCTTCGGTTCGCCCGGCAACGGGAAGGTCTCGATGTACCCACTGACGTAGCGGGCGGGCAGACCCACGCAACGCAAGGCCGCACACGACACGTGCGCGAAGTCCTGGCACACACCACGACGCTCGGCCAGCACCGAGCGCAGCGGCGTGGACACGTCGCTGAAGGACGCGTCGAACTGAAACCCGTTGAAGATGCGATGACACAGATGTTGCACGGAGCCGACAATTCCCCTGCCATCGGTGAACACGTCGGCGGTCAGTTCGCCAAGGCCGGCGAGCGCGGGCGTGTGCTCGGTGTGGGCGAGAAACGGCGCGACCTCGGCAGCGGTGTCGCCACGCGCAGCGGCAGCGTCGGCAGCGACCGTCTGCCACGGAACCTCACCGATCGGCAGCGTGTCGGTCGCGACACCGACTTCCAGGTTCGAGACGACTGCGAGCGAGAAGTGAGGATGATGCACCGCGAAGTGAACGACCCGATTCCCGAATGGGTCGAGCGATTCCTCCCACTCGTCGGGGATCGGCGACACATCGATCGTTGCACGGCGCACGGTTTGTAGCGGCGTGTCGCGGGGCAACAAGCGGGCAACGGTGAACCCGTCGGCCATCGCCGTCCCGTATGTGTAATCGGTTCGGTGCACCACCCGGAACGTGCGCACGGGTCAGCGCCCGCCCAGCAGGGTCGGGTTCACCGGGTCAGCAAACCAGTGCAGCCCGATCGCCTGCGCCAACTCCAGGAGCGGGCCCCGCACGGAGAGCACGTACCCGTCGATGGCAATGCGCCGGCCGCCGACGACTGCGTCGTTGATTTCCGCCATGGCAGCCGAGCTTGCGTGGTGCACGAGTTGCACGCCCTGGCTCCACGCGAGTGCGGAGACATGCTCGCGTAGCCGATCGAGTTGGAACGCGAGACCTCGCGGGTTCGAGTCGTCGCGCAGCAACAGGTCGAGCACGGCATCGAGGTCGACGTCGCTGCGGTAGCGACGCCGGTACGCGACAAGGCTCTCGTTGGCGGCGAGCACGGCGTCGGCCAACGGCTGAAACGCCATTGGTGGTGCATCGGCACCGAGCGCGCTTTCCACCGAGCCGAGCACCGCCAGCGAACGCTCCAGGCGGCGCCCCAGGTCGAGGAAGCGCCACGCCGGCCCGCGGACGGTGCTCTCCATCGCGAGGCCGGCGAGCGCGGCAAGATCGACGAGCACGGAGTCCAGTTCGTCTGTCGGGGCATCCTGGTCGAGCAGCAGCCCGTGTGCTCGAGCCAGCCTGACCAGCACGCGACCGGTGGTGGTACTGAGGTACTCGCGTACCGACGATGCCTCCTGCACGAGCGAGGCCAGTTGCTGCGCAGCCACCGTGATCGTGGCCTGCAGCGAACCGGTGAGGCGAACGTTCAGCGGCTGTTCAGGTGCGTGCTGCACGGATTCGTTGCGCGCGGCGGCCAGCAACGCATCAGCGCCGATTGCCCACGCGCCATCGCCCACCGAGGTCAGCATCGGGTCCTGATCGACTTGTACCCCCACCACCCGCGCGGCCCGGACTGCAACCTCCGCACGTTCGGCGGCACGACCCAGCCAGTACAGGGCATCGGCGACGCGCTTGGGCACCGACGGGCCGAAATCCACCTGCGGCGGTGCCATCACCGCAACCGGCCGTGGTGCCGTGGTGCCCACGACCCACACATCCTTGGCCAGGTGGGAGGTGGGCCATTCGGGTGCATCGCCGGGGGCAAGCACGCGCCCCGCTCCACCGAGCATGACCGAGTGGCCATCGGGCCCGTTCACAACCTGCAGGCGGAGTACGACGGCCCGCGGCTCGAGCGCAGACAGGCCGCGGCCGGTGAAGACGGGCGAGGTGGCAAGTGGTTCGTGCGGCGCGAGTTGCTCGAGCCGCAGTCGGTCGCCCAGCAATCGTTCGGCGACAGCATTGAAGTACGGCCGCAGCTCCGTCGCCTCGGCGAGGCCGCTGCCGTACGCGTTGGCCAGGGCTACGTGGCCGCTGCGGGCACCCCAGACCAGGCCGGGCACACCGCTCCCGCCGCCTTGATGCCCGTGTTCCAGAGGGTCGAGCATCGCGTCCTCCACGCGGCGGTAGACGACGTCGATCGGCTCCAACCCGTTCAGCGCCCGCAGCCACAGCCGACCTTCACGCATGACGAGATCGGCGCTTTCGACGAGGTGGTACCCGAGCCGAGAGGCGAGGTAGCTGTGCTCGACGTAGGTGGGGTGCGCCGGGCCGGAGGAGAACACCACTGCGCGCGGGCTGGGGCGATCGGCAGGCGCCGATGCCGTGAGCGCTCGTCGGAGAAGATCGGCGTGGGCGTTGATGGGCGCTGCACCTGCTGCGCGCAGTCCGTGGGGCAGCAAGCGAGCGAGCACGGCGCGATTCAGCAGCGCGTAGCCCAGTCCGCTCGGAGCGTCGGTCAGATCGTGGACCACCCTCCAGGTGCCGTCGGCCACACGGGCAACATCGACCGCGTAGTGCACCAGCCAGCGCGGCGGAGCGAACCCGGCGGTGTGCGCCCGGAAGGAGGGCAGCGCGTAGAGCAGCGCAGCCGGCAGCACACCGTCGCGTACCAGTTGGCGTTCGCCGGCGCAGTCGACGAGCAATGCCTCCAGCAAGCGCATGCGTTGGAT
>JANONE010000327.1:0-5011 GCA_031420675.1 Ilumatobacteraceae bacterium
AGGGCACGAGCACAGCCCCCGTTGCAAGGATGAGGCGCCGACGGGTGTACACGGCCGGAGGCCGGGGTCTCTCGTGAGTCGATCCGTACATCAGGTCACCTCGCCCCGCGTCGTTGAAGCCTCGCCGTCCGGTTGGGTGCGCACCCTGCGGAATTTCCTCCGATCGGCAAGGAGATACCCGGTGGCGCCAACGCACACCGCAATCGCAACCCATTGGTTCAGGCGAAGTAGCCCGATCACGTGCGCCGGATCGATCCGCAGGCCTTCGATCCAGAATCGCCCAGCGAAGTAGCCGACGAGGTAGAACGCGAACAGCCGGCCAGGGCGCAGATGCCAGCGACGTTCGATGTAGAGCAGTACGAAGCACAGCGCCAGGGTCCACATCGACTCATAGAGGAACGTCGGGTGGAAGGTCGTGCCCGAGGGGTAGCCGTCGGGCAACTTTGCGTCGGAGATCCGCAAAGCCCAGGGCAGGTCGGTGGCCCGGCCGAAGAGCTCCTGGTTCCACCAGTTGCCCCAACGGCCGATTGACTGGGCGAGCGGAATTGCCGGCGCGACCGCCGTGAGGAGCTGAGGAATCGCCACCCCGCGACGTTTCGCGGCGAAGATCCCGACGGCCACTCCGCCGAGCAATCCTCCAGGGATGCCGAGGCCACCTTTCCAGATCAAAGGAATTCGTCCAAGGTCGTCGCTGAACCGACCCCAGTCTGTGGCGACGTGGTAGAGCCGCGCTCCGACAACACCTCCGATCACCGCCCACACCGCAATGGAACCCATGTCGTCGCGGGTGCCGGCGCGACTTCGCTCCAGGCGACGACCCGCCAGCGACACCGCTGCAATGACGCCGATCGCGATCATCAGACCGTACGCAGTGAGCCGCAACGGCCCGATCGACAGGGTCCCACTCGCCGGACTCGGAATACTCGAAGGGATCAACCACACACACCGCAGGCTACTACGACATTCTGTAGTAATGGTGCCGGCCAGCGACACGGTCACCCGGTGGGGTCGCCGACTTTCACGGTCACCACCGAAGCGGCTCAGCAGTACTGTCGTACCGTCGAATAGGGGTTCACTGCTGCGCCTCCGCCGGGATGGATTTCGAAGTGGAGGTGGTTGGCGCTGGTGGCGCCCGTCGCCCCCACATAGCCGACCACCTCACCAGCGCTGACGCCGCGCGAGCCGCCCTCCCACGACGACAGGTGCGCGTAGTAGTACTTGTTGCCGTCGGCGCCCGTGAGCCACACCACGTTGCCGCCCAGGGCATTGGTCTTCATCGTCGCGCTGCCGGCGACGACAGCGACGAGCGGCGTACCGTACGGGCTCATCATGTCGACACCCTTGTGTGTGCGACCACCGGAGCGCGGTGCGCCCCACGTGTCACCGAATGCGGTCGGTCCCGCGACCGGGCACAACCAGGACCCGCCCGTCAGTACCGGTGCCGGGGGTGTCGGCAAGGGACGGTCCGCAGCCGGCTGAACGACGGGAGCTTGCGCCGACGGCGCCGGCGAGAACGCTGGTTGGGTGTTGGCGGGTGCCGGCGACGGCTGGGACCCACCGCCTCTCACCGGGGCGCGCGCTGCCGCGGCTGCAGCATTGGCCTTCTGCTCGGCAGCTGCTTTCGCTTCTCGCTCTGCGGTTGCTTGCGCCGCGACCCGCTTTTGCTCGGCCAGCTGAGCTTCGTACTCGCGCTTGATCTCCTCGTCCTGGAGGTGTTCACGAAGCCGGGCGAGCTCGCTGAGTTGTGCTTCGATCTCGGCCTGCCTCGACGCAAGGTCGTCGATCAGCTGTGCGTTCTCCTTGGTCAACGCGCCGAGCTTTGCCTGCTCGTTCTCGAGATCGCTCCGCACCACGTCAACAGCGTCGAGATCGCCCGCGCTCGCATCCAATGCAAAGGCGCGAAGAGCGTCTCGCTGCATCTCTTCCTCGGAGTTGCCGTCGAGCACCAGGATCGTCGCCCCGGACCTGCCCGTGAACCGATCGACGGCGAGTTGGGCGAATCCGGCTTGCAGCTGTTCGTACTGTGCCGCGGTCTCGGTGACCTTGGCCTGGGAATTCTGTATCTCCACGGCGAGATCCTCGGACCGCTGGTGCGCCTCGGCCCACCGCTGGGCAGTCTCATCAGCCTTGCCTTGCACCCGCAGTATCTCGGCAGCAACCTGTGCCGACGTCAGGTCGGAGTCCGATGCGGATGCAGGCCCGACGGGAAGGAAGGAAGCCGCCACGACCAACGCCAGTGCAACGCCGGCCACACGCTGAGCAGTTGAACGGCTGCCGTATGAACATTGCGATTTCATGACGGAAACAGAGTAGCTCCGACATCATGTCGTAACAACTCACCCCCGGAGGCCGGCGACAGCGTGGGTGGCTCGCTCTCGAACTCCGCGCCTCGACTCCGTAGTGAGCCGCAGGTCGTTTCAGGGCTGTCACGGATGACCCGACTGATTCCGAATGAGATGCTGGCTGCAGGTCGCGCGGTCAGGAGACACGATGAGCGAGCACACGGAGTCGACGACGGCTGATCCGTTCACGCCCGCATCGGGCGGGCCGGTCACTCGTCTGGAGGCGATGGGGATCACGAAGTCCTACTGGCGGGGAATCTGGCCGCGTCGGCGCGAAGTCGCCGTATTGCGAGGCGCAGATCTCGTCGTCGGCGCCGGAGAAGTGGTGGGTCTGGTCGGAGAGAACGGCTCAGGCAAGAGCACCCTCATGAAGATCCTGGTCGGCGCCTTGGCGGCGGACGGGGGTCGGCTTCTCGTCTCCGGCCGGATGGGTTACTGCCCTCAGGAACCCATCCTGTACGAGCGGCTCACATGCGACGAGCACCTCGAACTGTTCGGCGTGGCATACGGCATGGATGCTCGGGCGGTCGCCTCTGCGGCTCAGGACCTCTATGAGACGCTTGGCTTTGCTCATTGGCGGGCGACACGAGCAGAGGAACTGTCCGGCGGCACCCGCGCCAAGCTCAACCTCAGCCTGGCCCTGCTCTCCGATCCTGAGGTGTTGCTGCTCGACGAGCCCTACGCCGGATTCGATTGGGACACGTATGAGAGGTTCTGGGATCTCACGGCCGCTCGCCGGGCCGCAGGCCGCAGCGTTCTCGTCATCAGCCACTTCATCGCCGACCAGGAACGATTCGACCGGATCGTCGAGCTCCGCGACGGCAGGACCGGGCCGCGATGAGCGGATTGACGAACCTCGTTGCCCGGCGCGCCGTGCTCGACTATGCACGACGGCCGTTGAACGTTGTGCTGCTCGTCGTCGTCCCTATCGCGATCGTCTTCGTGTGGGGCGGAGCGCTCGCCGACTTCTCGAAGGTGATTCTTGGCGGCACCGGTGACCGCGCTCGGATCGAGGCGGCCACCGCCGGCTGGGCCGCAGCGGCACTTGCCGGTTTGGCCGGGTTCTTTCAGGTGATCGGTTCGCATTCAGCCGATCGGCGACTCGCTGCCGCCGGCGGACACAGCGCACCGGTAGTTGCCGGCCGGATGGTCGCAGGCTTCGGGCTCGGCGTCCTGGCGGTGGTGGGAGGCCTTGCCGCGCTGGCAGCGCGCACCGGTATTACCGACCCGCTCCGAGCGGTGGCCGCAACGGTCGTGGTCGCTGTCATCTATCTGGCGTTGGGGGTGCTCGTCGGAACGGTCGTTCGGTCGGAGATGAACGGAGCGCTGCTGGTCACTCTGATTTGGGTGTTCGACGTCTTCCTCGGGCCCGCCCTCGGGCCCGGCTCGTCGATGTTGACGCGCTTCTTCCCACTTCACTTTCCCACGCTCGTGCTCATGGGGCAGGCGAGTGGACATTCCGGCCCGATCGGCGACGTTGGTTGGTCGGTCGCCTGGGCGATCGGCCTGGCGACCGTGGCCACAGCCCGCCTCGCCATCACGATCCGCCCAGCGCGTCCGCCGTTGGCCGCGCGCGCCGCGACTGCGACCCCTCCAGTGCCGCTGCGTGTGCCGCCCCCGGTCGTTGCCGCACCGACGTCAACGTCGCCGGCGGCGGCGAACTCAGTGGCCGCAACCCGGCGATGGGTGCCCGACGGGCATCGCCCGCCCAGTGCAGAACGCCTGGTGGCAGTGTTGCGAGCAGGCATGCGCGAATACCGCCGGAATCGGGTCCTGTGGGCACTCCTCGTTGTCGTGCCGGCGGTGTTCATCGGCATGGCCGTCATGGTCACGGTCGACATGCCCGGCCCCATCGCGCTGGTCGAGGGCGACCGACATTTCGTTGCGCTCCTGTCCCAGCGCCGCATGCACGCGGCCACGATGGTCCCGATCACCTCGGCGTTCCTCGCCGGGATCACTGGCTTGTTCGTCGTCACTGAATCCGCAGGTGGCGATCGACGGCTCGTGCTGGCCGGCCTTCGGACCCGTGAGGTGCTGGCCGGCCGAGTAGGTGTCATCGGCGCGGCAACGGTGCTCACGACCGTCGTCGCGATCGCCGTCTCAGGGGCGTGGTACGCACCCAGCCAGTGGCTGGTCTTCGCCGGTGCAAACCTGCTGATCGCGCTGACCTACGCGATGATCGGTGTCCTGGTCGGACCCATCACCGGCCGCCTCGGCGGCCTCTACTTGCTCCTCATGCTCGCGTTCATCGACGTCGGCCTGGGCCAGAGCGTGATGTTCCCCAAGGGGCCTCCCCCCTGGGGTGCATTTCTCCCGGCCCGCGGCGCGTCGAAAGTGATGATCGATGGAGCTTTCACCGACAGTTTCGACCAATTCGGCGCCCTACTGCTCGGCCTCGCCTGGCTCGTCGCGTTCAGCACCGCGGCAGCGGCGGTCTTCCACCGTCGGACCGGAGTGGTGACGCTGCCGCCAAACAATCACGCTGCGCGACCAGCAACTCCCCTGGCCGTCACATGCTCTGACGAACCAGACGCATGATCGCGTCCGGTTCCGTGAGCGGCAGCTGGTGGTCCCCGTGCCACGTCTCGAGACGCACGTTGTCGTGCCGCTCGGCCAGCAGTCGCAGCCACTGGTGATCACAAGCGGCATCGCGGTCACCTGCGACGAAC
>JANONE010000328.1:0-2342 GCA_031420675.1 Ilumatobacteraceae bacterium
GGTCGCGTGTGTGGCCACCTCGTGCGTCGTGCGTGACGGGGGCATGGCCAAGGCATCGTTCAAACGCCCGCCGAGGATCATGCGCATCAGCTCCAGCGCCTCTTCGCTGAGGGGGGCACCGGTGCGACAATTGCGACACAAGGCGCCGCCCTGGTCCATGTCGAAGGCCACCAACGGGCCCGACTCGCCGCAACGCACACACGAATCCAGTTGCGGCCGCACGCCCTCAGCTGCAAGAAGCTTCCAGAAGAACGCCGGCACGACCAGCGAGCCGCCACGTTCGGCAATGGTGCGCAAGGCGCCGACCACCATTCGGTACAGCTGTGGGTTGGGTTCACGGTCGAGCGACATCTGATCGGCGGCTTCGAGTACGGCGATACCAGAGGTGAGGTGGTCGAGATCGACGACCATCGGCGCCAGCGATTCCACGGCTTCCGCCTGGCTGACGATGTCCAACTCGCGGCCTTGAGCCAGCAGCAAGCGCACGTGGCTCATCGGCTCCAGGCGGGCCCCGAAACGCGACAACGTTTTGCGCACGCCCTTGGCCACGGCTCGCACCTTGCCGTGGTGCTCCGTGAGCAGAACCACGATGCGGTCGGCCTCACCCAGCTTGTAGGTGCGCAATACCACGGCGGTGTCGCGATAGAGATGGCTGGCCATGGCGCCGCCTAGTCGATGCCGCCGAAGCGGCGGTGGCGGTGTGCATAGGAACCGATCGCTTCACCGAGGTGGCCGGGTCCGAAGTGCTGCCAGGTGGTGTCCGCGAACACCAGCTCGCTGTACGCCAGCTCCCACACCAGCGACGGAGGTATGCGACGCCTGTCGCCGGCCCCGACCACGACCACGAGGTCGGGGTCGGCCTGCGCCGGGGCGTTCAGCGCGGCGTCGATGGACGCCTCCGTGATCGGAACACCGGCGATTTGCAGCGCGGCAACTGCACGAGTGAGTCGAGCGCGGCCATCCTCGTCGGGTTGTGCCACGGCGAGACAGGCGCCCATCGCGACCTGCCGCTCGAGCACCTCCGGGCTGGGCCCGTCGCCGGGCCCGAAGGGGCGCAGGGTGAGCCAGTTGGCACCAGCGTGGTCGGCCACCTTGCCCAACTCTGCGAGGCGAACGGCCCATTGGTCGTCGGGCAGCTCAGCCCACTCTGCGAGGGTGCCGCCGACCACGAGTACGTGGCGAAGGGACACCACTGCAGTGGACTTGGTGCTCATCGGGCCATTGTCCCACGCGGGCAACCCGTTTGGCGGCACGGTCCTGTGAAGCGGGACCGGCGGCCCTCTGGCGACCGACCACGGGCACTAGGGTGCACTGCCGTGAGCAGCCCGTCCACTCCCCTCCAGCGCGCGCTGCATGTCGCCTGCATCATGGACGGCAACGGGCGTTGGGCGAAGCGCAAGCAGCTCTCCCGCACCGAGGGACACACCGAGGGTGAGGAGAACCTGGCTCGGCTGGTGCGCGTCGCGGTCACACGCAACGTGGGTTGGCTCACAGTGTTCGGCTTCTCCACCGAGAACTGGGTGCGACCGCGCACCGAGGTACGCCACATCCTGGGCCTGCACAAGAAGCTGTTCGGGAGGGTTGCCGAGCTGAACGAGCTGAACGTACGCATCCAGTGGATGGGTCGCCCGTTCGACAGCCCCGAAGCGCGCACCCCAAAGTACGTGCAGCGCGCGATTCGCAAGGCCGTCACCGACACGGCGCAGAACACCGGCATGGTGCTGACGGTCGCGTTCGACTACGGCAGCCATGCGGAGATGGTGCACGCCGCGCTCGCTGCCGCTGCGGAGGGCGTGGTCACTGAAGCGGCGATCGAGCGACACCTCTATCTGCCCGAGCTGCCGCCCGTCGACGTGTTGGTGCGCACGTCGGGCGAGCTGCGTATCTCCAACTTCATGCTGTGGCAGAGCGTCGGCGCAGAGGTGTACTTCACCGACCGACCGTGGCCCGACTTCGATGGCCACGAGCTCGACGCTGCCATCGCGCTCGTTGATTGAGCCGATGTCCGGCATGACCGACGTAGTTCGCGCGCTCGCCACCGTCACGTCCGCCTTGCCCGCGGCCGAGGACCGCCCCTGCCAACAAACGATGGCACAAGCGGTCGCGACAGCGATCGAATCCGGCCGGCACCTTGTGGTGCAGGCCGGTACCGGCACCGGCAAGACGCTCGGCTACCTCGTGCCGGCCATCGTCGCCGGCAAACGTGTCGTTGTTGCCACTGCGACGAAGGCGCTGCAGGACCAGCTCGCCGCCAAGGACCTGCCGTTCCTGGAGGCGCACCTTGGCGTGCCGTTCGAGTGGGCAGTACTGAAGGGTCGCAGCAACTACGTCTGCATGCAGCG
>JANONE010000329.1:0-3196 GCA_031420675.1 Ilumatobacteraceae bacterium
TCGCGCCGGAAGGCGAGAGCTGGGATCGCGATCAAGGCCAGGCTGAGGCCTGCCCATCGCCCGCCGGGCAGGGAGATGCCCCCGATCACATCGGCAGCCACGGGCACCAGCGCTGTCGTCAGCGCGGCGAGCGGGGCGACCACACTCATCCGGCCCGCTGCCAGCGCGTGAAAGAAGAGGAGGTATGCGACACCGACCGCGAAGCCGGCGACCAACCCGAGCACGATGTCGCCACTGTGCAGGTGGTTCCAGCCGATGAGCAGCACGCAGATCGGCAGCAGGACAGCGTTGACCAGCTGCGACCAGAAGTTCACGGCCAGCGCCGAGTGCCGTGTCGCAGCCCGGCCGCCCGTGTAGTCAGCCGTGCCCGATACGAGCGCGGCAATTAGGGCGAGGAGCACGACCATTGCGGTAGTGTAGATTCTTAGGGTCCAAAGGATTTGTGGAGGAATTCATCCATGGGTGAGATCGTCGGTTCTGCGATTGTTGCGCACGTACCGCCGCTGGTGCTGCCCGAAGATGTTCGGCTCAAACTGAACCACGGGCGCGACTTCTCGATCGTCGAGGGGTTGCATCGCATGCGCCGTGAATGCATCGACCCGTTGCGGCCCGACACGCTCATCGTCCTCGACACGCACTGGTTCACCACCTTCGAGTGGGTGGTGTCCGCTCACGAGCGGCGCGCCGGCAAGTTCACCAGCGAAGAACTGCCACGCGGCAACCCGCAGATGCCGTATGACATCGTCGGCGACCCCCAGCTCGCCCGCCTCGTGGAACAGGTGGGCGGCGAGCGCAGCGACACGTGGGTGCACGCCAACGACGACCCGTACCTGCCCATCCGCTACGCCACTGTCTACCTCACGCCATTCCTGCAGCGCAGCGAGCGGTGGATGTCGGTGAGCACCTGCCAGACCGCCGAGTTCGACGACATGGTGAAGTTCGGCGAAGTGTTGGGCGAGGCCATTCGCCGGTCGGATCGTCGCGTCGTCATCCTCGCCAGCGGTGCGCTCTCGCACAAGTTCTGGCCGCTCAGCCAGCTGCGCCACCACGAGGGCGCCGATCCGGTCGATGTGTTCAGCCCCGACCATTGCGCCGCCGACGAGCGAGTGATCAAGTGGCTGGAGGCCGGCGATCACGCCGCTGTGCTCGCCAACTACCCCGACTTTCGTCAGTACGCGCCGGAGGGCCGCTTCGCCCACTACGTGATCATGGCCACCGCCTCGGGCGGCGCGGCGTGGAACTCGCCGGGCGTGCCCTACAGCGACTATGAAAACGCTGCCGGTACGGGACAGATCCACCTGTGGTTCCCTGCCGCCGAGAAGTGACCATCGTCAGACCAGAGGAGCACACAAATGCGATTGGCCAATTACAAAGGTCGTGCCGCGATCGTCGTTCGCGGTCATGCAGTCGACGTGGAACACGCCACCGGTGGGCAGCTGGGTAGCGACCCGATGGTGCTCTCCAATATTGCCAACCACGATCTGTTGCGGGCTGTAGAAGTGTCGGTGGAAGTAGACGATTGGCCGACGGTCGAAGAGTCGCATCTGGGCGCTCCGGTGCCGCGACCGCCGAAGGGTTTCGGTGTCGCACTGAACTACAAGCAGCACGCCCTCGAGAGTGGTCGCGAGCTGCCCACCGAGCCGCACCTGTTCGGCAAGATGGAGAACTGTGTCTGCGGGCCGTTCGACGAGATCATCGTGCCGGCGGGCTGCGCCGAGATCGACTACGAGGCCGAGTTGGTCATCGTCTTCGGCCGCACCTGCAAGAACGCCACTCGTGAGGACGCCTGGAGCTTCCTGGCCGGCGTCACCGCAGGGCAGGACATCTCAGATCGCGCCGAGCAGTTCCGCCCGCCGGTGAAGCAGTTCACGATCGCCAAGACCTACGACACGTTCGGCCCCATCGGCCCGTACTTGGTCACCACTGACGAGCTGCCCAACCGCGACGCGCTCGAGCTGGAAGGTCGCGTGAGTGGCGAGGTGATGCAGCACAGCAACACCAGCGATCTGATTTTCGACGTGCCCGCGCTGGTGGTGTGGCTCAGCCGGTACATCACATTCCAGCCCGGCGACCTGCTGTGGACGGGCACGCCCGGCGGCGTCGGCGAGGCCCGCACGCCGCAGCGTTTCCTGCACGCCGGCGATGTGGTGGAGACCGAAGTCGAAGGCATTGGCACGATGCGCAACCCGGTCGTCGAGCGCTAGGCGGCCGGCGGTGAAAGTTGTTGCAGGGGGCGACAAGAGCGTGAGCTACGGCGGCCGGTTCACCGGCACGGTCGAGCTGGAGATGCTGCACGCCACATCAGCCGACGACCAGCCCGACACTGCGCTCGTGCACTTCCAGGATGGCGCCGTCACGTTCTGGCACCTCCACCCCGGCGGGCAGCAACTGTTCGTGGTGCACGGTGAAGCGCGCGTGGGCACCGAGGCCGACGGCGAGGTGCGCCTCGCACCCGGCACCTTGGTCGTGTGCCCGCCGAACGAACGCCACTGGCACGGGGCGGCGCCGGGCAACGACACTACGCTGTTGGCCCTCACCTGGGGTACCACGCAATGGGAGACCGAGGCGCCTTCGTGAACACCTTCGACGTCGCCATCGTCGGGCTCGGCCCCACGGGAGCCACGATGGCCAACCTGTGCGCCAGACAAGGCTTGCGTACCGTGGTCTACGAGCGCGAGACATCGCCGTACTCGCAGCCGCGGGCGTGTCACCTCGACGCCGAGGTCGCTCGCGTGTTCCAGCAGTGCGGCTTCGAGGATGAAATGCACCGGATCCTCACTCGCTCGGCGGGGATGGAGTACGTGGACAAGCACGGCCATCGCTTGTTCACCTTCGAGGGGTTCGAACGCGAGCCGTTGCTGGGCTGGCACGAGGACTACGTGTTCCAGCAGCCGCAGCTGGAGATGATGCTGCGCCGCGGCCTTGGCCAGTTTCGTCACGTGGAGGTTCGCCTGGCCTGGGAGGCGCCGCCTCTGCAGGTGTTGCTGCGGGAGGCGACGTTCGTGGTTGCCTGCGACGGTGGCCGCAGCCAGGTGCGCGACGAACTGGGCGTCGGCCTCGCCGATCTCGGCTACGACGAGTTGTGGCTGGTGGTCGACCTGATGTTGCACATGCAACCATCGCCACCGCTGCCGATGATCATCCAGCAGGTGTGCGACCCTGATCGGCTGTCCACGTTCGTGCCGTCGCACGGGGT
>JANONE010000330.1:0-7432 GCA_031420675.1 Ilumatobacteraceae bacterium
CAGGTCGGTGACGGCATCGTTCTTCTCGTAGGCCTTGCGCACCTCGCTGGCCTTCTGGCGCACCTGCATCGCGATGCGGGCGTACTCGGCGTTGAGGTCGTCGTCGCTCACCTCCAGGGCTTCGGCGGCGGCAACGGCGCGTAAGGCGAGATCGACCTTGACGGACTTCACGGACTGTTGCTTGAGCGCTTCGATGAAGGCATCGGCCGACTGGCCGGTGGCCGACAGCCACTGGTCGATGCTGATGCCCTGCGATTGGAACTGCTGCACCGTGTTCTGCACCCGTGCCTGCAGGTCGCCGCTGACCATGCTGTCGGGGGCCGGCTCGTCGACCAGTCCGGCGAGCGCCGAGGAGGCCCGCTCGACCAACAGGTTCCGCGCCTGGGTGAGCTTGCTGCCACCGATGCGTTCGGCGATGGAGGCGCGCCACGCTTCGACGGTGTCGAACTCGCCGAGGTTGTCGCTGACCCACTCGTCAGTGACCTCGGGCAGCGCCAGTTCTTGCACGTTGCTGATGGTCACTTCGAAGTTGGCAGGCTCGGACATGCCCGACGGATTGGCGCTGAACGACAACTCATCGCCGGCGGATGCCCCGATCAGCCGGTCGTCGAAACCTTCGGCGACCCACCCCTTGCCGACTTCGTACAGCCAGTCCTCGGTGTTGAGGCCGGGCACCGGCTCGCCGTCGCGGGTGCCGGCCAGCGAGAGCGTGACGTGGTCGCCCGATTTCACGGGGCGAGCGACGTCGACGAGTGAGCCCTGGCGACGACGCTCGGCATCGACCGCCTCGTCGATCTCCTGCTCGTCGGCCGTGGGGCCGGGCAGCTCGACCCGCAGCCCGCCGTAGCCGGGAACGGTGATGACCGGGCGCACTTCGCACACGGCATCGAACGACACCGGGCCCTCGTCGGCGCCGCCGGTGATCTCCACCTCCGGAGTGGCGATGAGATCGATGTCGTGCTCACGCACTGCCTGTGCGAGGTACGCGGGTACAGCGTCGCGCAGCGCTTCGTCGCGGCCGGCCGCGAGACCGATGCGAGCCTCCAGCACCTTGCGCGGCACCTTGCCGGCACGAAACCCCGGGAGGGTGGCCTCACGGCCGATCTTGCGGAACGCCTTGTCGATGTCGCGATCGAAGTCGACTTCGTCGATGACCACCGACAGCTTCACCAGCTGACGTGGAGTGCGGGCTTCGCCGACGCCCTCGCCCTCAGCGTTCGGGGCGGGTTGGCGGGTGTCTTCAGCGGGTTCAAGCGTGCTTTTCACAGAGCGACGACTCTATCGGAGCCGCCCGAAATCCTCCCGAATGCCCAGCGGTGGAGTCGCATCGGGCAGAATGGGACGATGACGTTCTGGAAGCCGCACGCACTCGCCAAGCCGCACGCCGACCAGCTCGACCTGCGCATCGGCGATCGGGTGCTGAGCACCGCCGAGCTGGAGGGCGTGCCTACGGGCACCGAGGGCAAGGTCCTGCTCGCCAATGGTTTCAACTGGCTGCGGTATCGCGTGTTGTTCGCGAACGGCGTCGAGTTGGGCGATCTCGATCAGCGCAACATCGTGCCCACCGGTCGCACCGCCAAGCGCCTGGTCAAGGCCAGCAAGCGCCGCTGACCGCAACTTTCGCCGAACGGCGAGGAATCCAGAACGGCGTCGGCTCCGAAGGAACGGGCATGTCCCCCACTCGGCACGTATCCTTCGGTACCGCCGCCCGACTATTGGCGGCCGCCGCGGTGCTCGTCGGCGGGCTGGTGCATCTCCAGTTGTACTTCGACGGCTACCGCAACCTTCCCGATCCGAACCTTGGCCGATCCTTCATCGCCAACAGTGTTGCGTCCGTGATCGTCGCCGCCGCACTTGTCTGGCGTCGCGATGCGATCGTGCGGCTGGCCGGCACCGGCGTGGCGCTTGCCACGCTCGGTGCCTTTGCACTCAGCCGCACCGGCAGCGGCCTCTTCGGCCTCCGTGAAACAGGGCTCGAGCCCTCACCGCAAGCGTTGATCACATTGGTCGCCGAAGTGCTCGCAGTCGCCGTGCTGGGCGCCTCGTTCCTGCCCACACTTGGCGCAGGGAGCGCGCTCCCCCGCCGCGTCGGTCTGCCCGCCGCTGGCGCCTTCGCCATTGCTGCCGTTGCGCTCGGCGTGATGTGGGCGAACGCCGACCGATCGCCTGCCGCTGCCAGCGCCCCCGGCAACGTCACGATCGCCGACTTCGCCTTTCAGGCCCCTGAGATCTCCGTCACCGTTGGTTCGACGGTCACTTGGACCAACACCGACAGCGCCGGTCATTCGGTGGTGGCCACCGACCGCTCGTTCAAGAGCGAGCGGCTCGCCGCTGGCGAATCATTCACCTCCACCTTCGATGCCCCCGGCACCTTTACCTACAACTGTGGCATCCACCCCTCGATGGCCGGCACGGTCGTCGTCGCCGGTTGAGGCGCCGTTCCAGCGGGCACCGGCGTCTGAGCAGGTGGTCGGGGTGCCATCGGTGTGGCGGGCCGCGAGTGTGGCAGTCTGCACGGATGAGCTCCCTCCGTCACCGCTTTCCCGGCGTCTCCGATGGCTGGGCCCGCTTCGACGGGCCCGCCGGAACGCAGGTGGTCGATACCGCGATCACCGCCATGACCAACTGGCTCTCCGATGGCTCGAACGCGTGTGGCGGCGGCCACTTCGATGCCGCCCACAAGGCCGACGAGCTGCTCGAGCGTGCTCGGGCGACGGTCGGTCGGCTCTTCGGTGCCGACCCGCAGGGCATCGCCTTCGGTGCCAACATGACCTCGATCACGTTCGCCATCTCGCGCGCGATCGGCGACACCCTGCACCCTGGCGATCGGATCGTCGGTACCCGGCTCGACCACGATGCCAACGTCACCCCTTGGCGCCGAGCCGCCGATCAGGCGGGTGCCGAGCACGTGCTCGCACCGTTCGACCCCGTCACCGGCACGCTCCCGCCGGAGAACGTGATTGCGCTGATCGATGAACGCACGAAGTGGGTCACCTTGCCAGGTGCCAGCAACCTGTTGGGCACGGCCCCCGACCTGAAGCCGATCATCGAGGCAGCGCACGCCGCGGGTGCCCGAGTGTTCATCGACGCAGTCGCGCTCGCCCCGCACCACCCCATCGACATCACCGCCTTGGGCTGCGACGCGATCGTCACCTCCCCATACAAGTGGTATGCACCGCACTCGGGTGTGTTGTGGATGCAGCCCGAACTGCTCGACTCGCTGCCGGTGTTCAAAGTTCGGCCGTCGTACGACCACGGTCCGCGGCGATTGGAGACAGGCATGCCGAACTACGAGGGCATCGCCGGGGTGGAGGCCGCCGCTCGCTTCCTCCTGGAAGAGGGCATGGGCAACATCCGAGCTGCCGAGAACGAGCTGTTCGAACCGCTGCTGAACGGTCTGCTCGCCATCGACGGCGTCACCGTCTGGGGCGTGCACGGGCTGGAAGGGCGCACGCCCACCGCGGCGTTCACGGTGGCGGGCCATCCGCCTGCCGAAGTCTCACGCGCACTGGCTGCCGAGAAGGTCGCAGTGTGGGACGGCCACAACTACGCCGTCGAAGTGGTGGGGCAGCTCGGGCTTGCCGAGAGCGGCGGTATGGTGCGCGCCGGCATCTCGCGCTACCTCGAACCCGACGATGTAGACCGCCTGCTCAGCGTGGTGCGCCGCCTCGCGACCCGTTGAACCCGCGCCGCCGGTCGGGACTTTGGTCCCTAGCCCGGTGTGCTTACTGCCCTACTGACCACAGTGGCCCACCCGCACGATGGCTCCATGAGCAAGGATGACCGGTCAATAGTAAGTTGGTTCGCGCTCGCAACCGCGATCGCTGCGCTCGTCGTGGCCGTCGTCGGGGTACGCAGCGACAGTTCGTCGGAGAGCGCTTCCGGCAGCGGCGAGGTGGCAAAGCCCACGATCGAGGTGACGATGAACGACTTCTCGTTCTCGCCGGCCAGCATCTCCATCCCAACCGGCGGCGCCACGCTCAAGCTCGTCAACCAGGGCGCTGCGCCGCACAACCTCCAGGTCCCCGATCTGGGCATCACGAGCCCTGATGTGCTGGCGGGCGAGACCTACGTCATGGAGGTCGGTGCACAATCGGCCGGCTCCTACAAGGTGACCTGCCCGCAACCCGGCCACGACAGCGCCGGAATGGTCGGCACCCTTGTGGTGAGCGACTCGGCCGCTGCGGCTGGAGCCGACACGGAGCACGCTGCGAACGCCGACGCCGAAATGAGCAATTCACAGATGGGCGCGATGATGCTGAAGGTGGCGCAGCAATTCCCGGCCAAGACTGCGGGTCACGGCGGCGAACTCATGGAACCGACCATCCTCGATGACGGCACAAAGGAGTTCATCCTGACGGCCAAGGTCGTCGACTGGGAAGTCGAGCCGGGCAAGGTGGTCAAGGCGTGGACTTACAACGGCGTCGTGCCGGCCCCCGAGATCCATGTGAGCTCGGGCGACAAGGTGCGCATCGTCTTGAAGAACGAGCTCCCCGAAAGTACCTCGCTGCACTTCCATGGCATCCAGGTACCCAACCTCATGGACGGCACGGACCCCTACACCCAGGGCCCCACAAAGCCCGGCGGCGAGCACGTCTACGAATGGGTGGCCAAGGGCCCGTCAGTCGGCATCTACCACTCGCACCACAACGCTCAAAAGCAGATCCCCGACGGCTTGTTCGGCGCCTTCACGATCGACTACATGCCGATCCCACAGAAGCTGATCGACAAGGGATACACCAAGGTCGACAAGCGGGTGAACATGGTGCTCAACGATGCCGGCGTGATCGGCCTCAGCCTCAACGGCAAGAGCTTTCCCGCCACCGAGCCGTACACCCTGCGCGTCGGCCAGGTCATGGAAGTGAACTACCTGAATGAAGGCCTGCAGGTGCACCCGATGCACCTGCACCAGCCGATGGGTTGGATCATCGCCAAGGACGGCATCCCGATGGACGAGCCGCTGCCGACCGACACCGTCCTGGTCGCTCCCGGCGAGCGCTACACCGTGCTCTACATGGGCATGGACACCGGCGTGTGGGCCTGGCACTGCCACATCCTCACCCACGCCGAGACCCCTACCGGCATGAAGTACATGGTCACCGCTCTGATCGTTCTCAGGTGACCACATGAACGTCCGCCAGGCGCGGGTGATCGTCGGGGTCGATGGCTCCGAGGGTTCGATCGAGGCACTGCGCTGGGCTGCACACGAAGCATCCCGCCGGCAGTGGCCGCTGCACGTGATGACGTGCGCCCAACTGCCGATCAGCATCGAGGCGGGCATGGTGGGGGCCGGCGCGTTCGCCGGCTCCACCATGGACACCATCGTGAAGAAACAGGAACGGGTCAACCAGCGGGCAGTCGACCTCGCCCGCTCCTTCGGTCTCGGCCTCCAGGTCACGGGGGAAACAGTGCTGGGTGCACCGGGTTATGCCTTGGTGAGCGCCTCCCACAAGGACGATCTCGTGGTCGTGGGGGCCACCAGCCATCCCGGCCGCCTGGCCGACGTGCTCGGCTCGGTGTCCACCGTCGTCGCCCATCGGGCCAGGTGTCCGGTGGTCGTCGTGCACGGCAGCGAACGCCACGATGAATCCCTGAAACGCATCGTCGTCGGGGTCGATGGCTCCGCGGGCAGCGATGCCGCGCTGCTGTGGGCCGCCGAAGAAGCGACGCTCTGCGGCGCCGAACTGGTGCTCGTGCATGGCTGGGCGTATCCGTACCTCGGCTCCCGCACCGGAGTCGCCGAGCCCCGGGATGAGATGCGCCTCGATGCGATGCGAACCCTCGAGGCCAGCGCGTTGAAAGCACACGCAGCGGCGCCATCGCTGCACTGCCATTCCATCATCACCGAGGAAAGCCCGGCGAAGGCGCTCATCGACGCTGCGGCCGAAGCCGATCTGGTGGTCGTCGGATCGCGCGGTCACGGCGGGTTCACTGCCTTGCTGCTCGGTTCCGTGAGCCGCACCGTGTTGCAGCACTCACCCCGCCCCGTCGTCGTCGTGCGGCCCGCCGACTGAGCCCGGTGGCCTTGAACCCACCAGCCTCGGCACCGTGGCGCCGATAGCATCAACCCACCGCCGGGGAGTAGCGCAGTTGGTAGCGCACCTGCTTTGGGAGCAGGAGGCCGGGAGTTCGAGTCTCCTCTCCCCGACCAGTGTGAAAGAATCGGGCATGCCTGTGCGTGCACTACCCGCTGGCGTGCTCGACGAGCTTCGTGCCGCCGTCGGCCAAGGAAACGTGCGCATCGGTGAGGCCGTTTCGGAGCTCGACCCTGGGCAACACCTCGACAACCTTCGTGCCGGTGTGGTCGTCTCACCCGTCTCCACTGCGGAAGTGGTCGCTGTGGTGCGGGTCTGCGGCGCTCATAACGTACCGATCGTGTCGCACGGTGGTCGCACCGGCCTGGTAGGGGGCGGCATCTCGCAACCTGGCGAGGTGGTGCTGTCGCTGCGCAGGATGAACGAGATCGACTCGCTGGAGCCCGCCGACCGCGTCGCGATCGTCGGTGCCGGCTGCACTCTCGAGTCGTTGCAGCAGGCCGCCGCGGAACACCGGCTGGAGCCCGGCATCGACCTCGCCGCACGTGGTTCTGCAACCATCGGCGGCATGGTCTCCACCAACGCCGGAGGCGTGATGGCCTTCCGTAACGGCGTCATGCGCCACCGCGTGCTGGGCTTGGAAGCAGTGCTGCCCGATGGCAGCGTCTACTCGGATCTCACCCGCGTCGTGAAGAACTCGGCCGGTTACGACCTCAAGCACCTGTTCATCGGAGCAGAGGGCACCCTGGGCGTGGTCACCCGCATTGCGATCAAGCTGGATCCGTTACCACCCACCACGGCGACCGCCATGCTCGGCCTTTCCTCGGTGGGCGCCGCGCTCGACGCAATTCGCATCGCGCTCGATGCCGATGCCGGCCACCTCCGTGCCGCGGAAGCGATGTGGCGGGACTACCTCCGGCTCGCCGCCGAAGCATTGGACTGGTCCGGCGCGAGCCTCGGCCTCGATTGCCCGATTTACCTGCTGCTCCTGCTCGGCGGAGCCAACGACGATTCCCTGCACGATGCGCTCGCCCACATCTTCGACCTCACCACTGCCCTCCACCCCGACACCAGCGGGATCGTGGCCGGTTCGCCTCGGCAGGCCGCGGACCTGTGGCGCCTGCGCGAGGACACCGACCTGATCTATCTCACCCATCCGGGCGCACCGGCGTACGACGTGTCGGTGCCGTCGTCGCAGATCGAGGCCTACGCCGATTCAGTGTTCGCCGGTCTCGCCGATATCGATCCCACCCTCGCGCCATACGTGTTCGGGCACATCGCCGACGGCAACCTGCACATCGTGATCAACCGCCCGGGGTCGATCGCACCCGAGTTGAGCGCCCAGATCGACGACGTGCTGTTCCGCGACCTGCGGGCATTGGGCGGCTCATTCTCGG
>JANONE010000331.1:0-5257 GCA_031420675.1 Ilumatobacteraceae bacterium
GTCGAGGATACGGAACCATCGTGAATATTGGGGTGCGAGACGGAGGGTGTGGAGCCCGCGAGGTCGAGCACTTCTACGATGGCGGCCATGCGTCGTCGCCTCGCCCTCGTGCTCGTCTGTTGTGTCGCCGTGGCCGCGTGCGGCGATGGCATCAACGAGGGAGTGAACGAAGGCCGCGGCACGATCGACAGCCTCACGCTGCACACCGCCTACACGGTTGTGCCGGAAAGCACCGAGCCCACCGGCACCAACCCGGGCAGCACCAACCCGGGCAGCACCAACCCGACCGAAACCGGGACCACGACACCGAAAGGCGACGATCCATTCGGCTGGGAGGAGCTCGAGACGAGTACTACGGCTACTCCTTCGGAGAATGGGACAACTCGTTGGAGGCCTACTTCGCGATCGGCTGCCTGGACGACCCGGGCAGCACCGGTCCCGACGACCTCTACTCGCACGAGGCCGAGTTCGCGGCTGCTGCGCCTCGCCTGGGGCGCGGGTGGATGGCCGAGCTCACCTTCTGCTCCGTCTGGCCGGTGCAGCCCGTCGCTCCGTTCACCATCACCGGCAGGGGTGCCGGCCAGATCGTGGTGGTGGGCACCACCGGTGATCCAGCCACACCGCTGTCGAGCACGCGCAACATGGCCAACGCGCTGGAGGACGGCCGGCTGGTGATCGTCACCGCCGATCAGCACACCGGCTACGGCGTGAACAGCTGTGTGAACGACACCGTCGATGGATACCTGCTGGAGCCGACTGCACCGCTCGCCGACGAGATCACTTGCGACTGACTTCGCGCACGCGAGTGCGTTGCGCCATAGTGTCATCAGCCATGCGTCTTACCTCGATCACGCTCACCGCTGCACTGGCGCTGCTGTCGGCCTGCACCGATGGGTCGAAGGTGTCGTCCACGGAGTCCAACACGAACCTCACCGGCAGCCCCACCAACGACACCGGGGTGACGGACACGACGGGGCCTGGCGACACGGTCGGGCCTCGCACGGATCCCTTCGAGTGGCAGGTCTTCGGCGACGACGGCACGGTGCAGACTGGGAACTTGACCGTGCCGATCGACTACTCCGACCCAGCACAGGGAACGTTCGACCTCTTCCTCGCCCGCCATCTGGCCGACCCGGCGCAGCGCCTCGGCAGCCTATTGGTGAATCCCGGCGGCCCCGGCTTCGGGGGGAGCGACTACGCCGTCTATGCCGAGCAGGTCTACGGCCCAGCCTTGCTCGACCGGTTCGACATCATCGGCTGGGATCCTCGGGGTACCGGCCTCTCGGAACCGGCGATCGACTGCACCGACGACTACGACCACTTCTACGCGAGCCTGGACATCACGCCCGACGATGCCGCCGAGCGGCAGCAGATCGCGGACACGGCAAAGGAGTTTGCCGACAACTGCGCCACCAAGAACGCCGACATCGTGCACGCTGTCGGCACCAACAACTCGGCTCGCGACATGAACGCCATCCGCGAGGCGCTCGGTGAGACGAAGATCAGCTACTTCGGGTTCAGCTACGGCAGCGAGCTGGGTGCCACGTGGGCCACCCTCTTCCCCGACACCGTACGCGCGGCGGTACTCGACGGCGCCGCCGACCCGACGGCCGGTTACATCGAGTCGGGCCTGCAGCAGAGCGCCGGATTCGAGGCAACGCTCACCACGTTCCTCCAGCAATGCAGCGAGGACACAGCCTGCGAGTTCCACAACGGCGGCGATACCCCCGGTGCGTTCGACGCCTTGATGAAGGCGCTCGACGACCAGCCGATTCCATCGGCCGCCGGACGGCCCGACGTAAACCTCCAGGTGGCGATCACGGCCGTGTCCCAGGCGATGTACTCCGACGAGGTGTGGCCGGAGCTCGCGCAGGCTCTCGCCGACGCCAACAACGGCGACGGCGAGGGGTTGCTGGCGCTGTACGACCGGTACTACGCACGCAGCGACGACGGCACCTACGAGAACTCGCTCGAGGCCTTCCAGACGATCTTCTGCATGGATGGCAGCGAGCGGCTGACCGTGGCCGAGGAAGACGCCTACGCGCCGGATTTCCGGGCCGCTGCCCCTCGCCTCTCGCCGGGAACCACCGGCTCGTACTTCTGCACGTTCTTCCCCGACACCACCGACCCGCGAGTCGAGATCACCGGCAAGGGCGCCGGCCCGATCCTGGTGATGGGCACCACAGGCGATTCGGCCACACCGCTGTCGAGTACGCGCAACATGGCCAACGCGCTGGAGGACGGCAGGTTGGTGGTCGTCACCGGCAACCAACACACCGGCTACACCGTGAACGAATGCTCCCGCGAGACGGTGGAGCAGTACCTCATCGACCCCGAGCAGCACGCCCCCGCAGACGGCACGGAGTGCCCCTGATCGCTGTGGGGCACCAGGGAAATCCCTAGCGCTCGACAATCGGTTCGGGGCCTGCTGCTCGTTGGGCGTGCAACTCGACGAACAGGCTCTCGTAGGTGTGAGCCATCGTCTCGCACGCCTCTCGCATCGCAACATCCGCGAACGGTGCCGCGCCCGATGTGCGCCACCGCTCCACACCTTCCAACGCTTGCGATCGCAGAGCCGACCGATCCGCCGTCGGGGTGGCCCCGAGCCGGTCCTCGACGGCGCTCCCCGGCCTCGTGAGCATGCCGAACTCCTCACGTTGCGCATCGCTGAAGGCGACGATACCCGCCACGACCAGGTGGCTCAACCGAAGTTCGGCGAAGTCGGGAGTGGACGCTTCGCATTGCTCGACTTCGGCCGCAAGGCGCCGGGCCCTGGCCGGGTCGATGGACTTGAGCTCGTCGGCGATCGATCTGAGACCGACCAGCGCTGTGCGGGCCTTGAGGATGTCGGCCCGTGGCAGGAACAAGTCGGCGATCAACCGGCGAACCGCTGCGAGACCCGACTCGACGACCAGGGCGGTGGCCAGTTCGTTGGCAGATGCCGCCCGCCCGGCGCGGATCTCGGCGACGCAGAAGCGCAGGCCGAACATACCGAGACGATCGATCAGCTGGCGACGCCATTCGACCGTCAGCTCGCTGGCGCCGGGTTCACAGAACGCGTCGGCAGCGCGGAGCATCCGATCGAGGGTCGCGTCGGGCGTCGCCGCCAGCTGCCGCAACGCCCACGCTTCATCCTCGCGCAGCGTCAGCCCGGTCTCGGCGATCAGGCCGGCCACCGGCACGACCGCGGTGCACAGGGTCCTCACGGTTTCGTTGCGTTCGTAGCGCTCGGCGATCCGCCGTGCCGATGCCATCGCGTCGAGGCGGCCGGCGCCGATCTCGTCGGCACGCGACAACACGGCGACGGCATTGACGGGCGAGGAACCGACAACGCTGCGGTCCATGAACGAGCCGAGGAACTCCGCATCACGTTGATGGAGATGGCGCATGAGGTAGATGACCGCATCGGCATCACTCGGGTGGGAGTCGTCGAGGGCGAGGAACTCGCTGGTTCGCACCGAGTTCTCTGCCGCCAGCGAGGCCAGACCAGGCGTGTCGATCAGGGTGATCTGGCGCAGCGCCGCGGACGGCCACGACACCACCAGGCGCTCGATCTCTTCGAGCAGCAGGGCATCGATGTCGAAGACCAACGCACCGTCGATGCGGCGAAACGGAACGGGTGTCGTGCGGCCGTCGTAGCCGATCGCCACCACGTCGTACCCGACACCGCGCTGGTACCAGGTGACCACCTTGGTGCATTCACCGGCGTTCGTCGGGGCCAGCCGCTCGCCCACCAGAGCATTGAGCAGCGTCGATTTTCCTGACTTGACCCGACCGGCGATGGCAACTCGCAGCGAACCGTCGAGACGGTCCCTGACCGCTGCAACGCGTGCCGCAGCGGCTGTGCCGGCGGCCATGTTGGCCGCGGTGTCGCACACGGTCCTGACCCGCTCGATCGCGGTGGGCGCCGGCTGCACGGTCACGACACCAACAACCGTGCCAGCGAGGACCCCGCCCGGTCGATCCGCTCGAGCGTGGAGCGGATGGCCACGATGCGCTGCTCGGCGGCTTCGCCCTCGTTGTGGGCTGCCCGTTGGGCCACCTGCACCGTGTCGGCATAGGTGCGCACGAGCTCGGAGATCCGCTCGGTGAACTCGTCGCGGATGTCCCGCTGTACGACGCGCATCAGGTCGCTGATCTCGTTGCCGACAGCGAACTGCACGTCGTCGAGGAACTGGCGCACGTTGCCGCGTGCCTGTTGCCTGCGGACGGCGATCTTGCGTTTGTGTGCGTCGGCGAGCTGCATCCCGGCGAACACCGCACCGATGCTGATCGTGATCGGATTCGACATCATCAGCGCGGCGGCACCCGCAGGGAGAAACTGGCCCAGCATCCCGAACATGATGATGCCGCCCTGAGCACCGCGGAGCCCCACCAGCGCAGAGCCCAACTGCTGGCCGCCACGCCGCATCACCGGGTCGATACCTTTGCCGAGCCACATCGAGGCCGGATCGGATGGCTCCCTCCGCGCCGCAAGCGGCGACGCCTCGATCGCGTCCTCACCGATCAGGTCGACGACCGCCTGGCGTGTATCCCGCGCGCCGCGCTCGATGCTGACGAACACAGTGGTCACCGCCTCGGCGACGTCCGTCTGCAGCCGGCGGGCCAGCAGATCCCAGTCGTCAGGGGTCTTCAACAACTCGATGGCATCCTCGATGTCGCGCGCGATCGACCGCATCGTCAGACGGAACTGGTGACCCGAGCTGCTGGACAGGTCCGACAGGCGATCGGCGACGACGATGCCCCAGCGCGCCCCGGGCCCGCGCAGCTGTTCGAGATGGGATGTGGCGGCTGCGAGGCGGGCGATGATCTCGTCGATCCGACCTGGGTCCTGGAGCACCTCGAGCTCCACCTGGAGTTGTTGCTGCAACTGATCCAACACGCCACCGGCTTCGTCGATGGCCCGCTGGGCGGCGACCGCCTTGGCGGGCACGACCACCCAGCTGTTGATCGCCGACAGGAGCGATGGGACCCCGCTCATCGCCGCCATCGCTTCGTCGGCCGGATCCATGTCGGTGCCGAACAAGGTGGCCGATACGGGCATGATCGGTCGTTCGCCGTCGGGCCCCAGGCTTCTCCCCGCGATGTGCCCCGCGTCGATCGCGGCGACGTCTCGCCACGATGGGTAGAGGTCGGTCTTGGTCAGGACGAAGGCGATGTTCGGGCACAGTTCCGCCGCGCGATCGAGGAACTCCGACTCCGGCTGTGACAGTTCCGCGGATGCGTCGGTGACGAAGATCAGCCCATCGGCGAACGG
>JANONE010000332.1:0-6566 GCA_031420675.1 Ilumatobacteraceae bacterium
CGGTGGTGATGTCGGCGAGCGGCAGGTTGGTTGTGTAGCCGTACTCGGCGTGCTCCATCACGTACTGTGCCGCGGGCTGCACCCCGGCACGAGCGAGCAGGTCGCGCACGCGCACACCTGTCCACGAGGTGTCGAACTTGCTCCACTTGGTGACGCAGTGGATGTCGCAGTTGAGCGTCACCGACGGCATCTCCTGCAACTCGTCGAGCCCGATGGTGAACGGCGCATCAACGAGGCCGGTGATGGTTAGGTCCCATTCGCGAGGCCCGTACGAGGGCACGTCGCCCACGTGCAGCACGGGGAAGCGATCGGTGAGGTACTGCCCCTTCGGGAGCCGGGCAGGGTCGTAACCCTTGGCCACCAACTCGTTGCGATTGCGGTCGAAGAATCCCACCGGCACAGTGTGCACCGCGTGTGGAGCTGCCGCCACGCGTAGGGTGTTCCCATGTCGGACATGCCGCCCCCACCCCCGCCCCCGCCCCCACCCCCGCCCAACATGGCGCCGCCGCCGGGTTACATCGCATATGGCGGGCAGGGCGCGGCACCGAGAGCTGTGCAGAACATCGGGGGCTTGACCAAGGCCCTCGTCACCTTGCTGGTCATCCTGCTGCCACTGCAGCTGCTGTCGGTGGTCTCCACCATCAACATCAACTCCAAGGCCAGGGACTTCCTCAACGGCTCGGCGTCGGAATCCGACTTCGAGAAGGCCGCCCAGTTCAACCTCGGCCAGTTGGCGGGGCTGCTGATCATCCCCATCGCAGTGCTCACCATCATCTGGATGTTCCGGATGGCCGGCAACCTACGTTCACTCGGCCGCACCGGCGCCACATGGGCGCCGGGGTGGGCGATCGGTGGTTGGTTCGTCCCGCCGTGCGTGCTCTACGTCGTGCCCTGGTTGATGTTCAAGGAACTGTGGAAGGGCAGCGATCCGGGTGTTGCGGCCGGCGACCCAACCTGGAAGAGCGGGCGGGTCTCCCCCCTGATCACCGTCTGGTGGGTGCTCTACGGGCTGGTACCGCTGCTGGGTTTCGTCACGTCCGCCAGCATCATTTCGCAGTTCAGCGCCGACAACGACTTCGTGTCGATCGCCGAGCAGTTCGACAAGTACTCGGCGATCAACATCGCGCTCGCTGTCGTGGGCATCGCCACGACGGCGGTCTACCTGGTACTGGTGCGCCAACTGTCGGCCCGTCACATGCAGGCGACGCGCGAATCGTGAGTGCCGGCATCTGATGCTGTACCTGGTGCGCCACGCGAAGGCAGGTGATCGTGCCGCCTGGAAGGGCAACGATCGGTTGCGTCCGCTCGCCAAGGAAGGCCGCCGGCAGGCCGACTCCCTCGCCCGCAGCCTCGCCCGGTTGGCCACTGGTGAGCTGGTGAGCAGCCCGTACGAGCGGTGCCTGCAAACACTGCAGCCGCTCGCAGCGGTCCTGCGCGCCACCGTTCGCGAGGACGAACGCTTGTCGGAAGCGGCCGATTTCGAGGGGGTGTTGGCGCTGATCGATGAGCTCCCCGATGGCAGCATCCTGTGCAGCCATGGCGATGTCATTCCCGACATGATGGCTGCATTGGAGCGTCGCGGCTGCGCCTTCGTGGGCGAACCCAACTGGCGCAAGGCCAGTGTGTGGGTGCTGAGCCGCGACGAGAGCGGTTACGTCGTGGAGGCCACTGCGTGGCCGCCACCGGAGACCTGATCGGTCAGTCAGTCGTGCAGGTCCAGCTGGTACCGTCGCGGCGGCAGTTGTCGCTGGTGAGGAAGTAGATCCACACGGCGGCAAAGATGACCACCAGGATGATGCCGATGACGAGCCCGGCGATGGCCATGCCGCGTCCTTTGCGAGCGTTGTCCTTGGTCTGCTTGAGACCGACAAAACCGAAGATGACACCGAGCAGGCCGGGAATCTGCAGCGCCCAGAAGCAGGGGATGATGCCCACCAGGCTGAGCACCAGCGAAGCGATCGCCATGCCGGAGTTGCGCTGCGGCGCCATCGACTGGCCGGAGTAGGGCTGGTAGCCGGGAGGCGGCTGGAAACCACCGGGGCCGGAGGGCAAGTTCGGAGGAGGTGGCGGGGTGCTCATGTGCCGGAACCATAGTGGCCTCACCCTGGGTGGATTGGTGATCCCTGGCATCGAGCAACGTGATGGGCTGAGGCACGGTGCGCCGGAGCCATCGAATCAGCCGGCGGCGTGCAACTCGTCGAGCAGCGTCTGCACCAACGGCGCCATGTCGGCGGGCGCATCGAGGGCCAGGCAGCGTTCGCTCTCGCTGCCCGCAAGGTCGGTGTCGGGCACCTCCAGCAGGTAGCCCGCGGCGAGCGCCAACAAGCAGTGGGCAGCAGCGAAGTCGGGGTCGCGCTGCACCATCGTCTGCAACAGCTCGATTCCTTGGTGCACCTGATCCTGGTTGCTCGTGTTGCGACCGTCGAGCGCGACGAGATAGGCCGCGGACGCCTGCGCCGACAGGTTGCCCGGATCGAGCTGGAGCACGCGCTGGTAGGTGGTGAGCGCTCCCGAGTAGTCGCCGGCGCTCTGCTGGGCGTCGGCTGTCAGCAGCAAGCTCGCGACGTCGTCGCTGCCGAGCGTCGTAATGGTCTCGCCGTTGATGCGGGCGAGCAGCCCTTGGATCATCGGCACCATTTCCTGAGGCGGGTTCAACGCGAGACACAGCGCACCCTCGTTCCTTACCAACTCTTCGTCGGGAGGGTCGAGGAAGTTGCCGCCGGAGACCGCTAGCAGGCAGTGCGGATCGCCGTACGTGTCATCGAGGATGGCCGCTCGTTTCAGGTCGGCAACGCCTTGGCGCACGATCTCCTGATCGCCGGAATTCGCCCCATCCAGCACCAGCAGATACGCACGGTAGGTGGCAGCCTCGGCGTTGTCGGGCTCGATCTCGAGCACTCGCGCATACGCCGCCCCGGCGGCGGTGCTATCGGTGCTCATCAGCCTTCGGCCCTCGGCCAACTTCACGGCCACTTCGTCGGCGGGTTGGCCGCCGGTGAGGCTCTGGCCAGGCAGGCGTTGACCGGCCGAGTTGGCCACGAACAGTCCGAGCGCGACAGCGACGGCCAACGTGCCACCGACGATCGCCGCCCTGCGCCACCAAATCGAGGCGGGCCTGGGCGGGAGCGAGCTGCGGCCGTCGTCGATCTCGCGCAGAACTGCGGCGGCGCGCGCCACGTACCCGTCGCGCAGCGTGTGGAAGTCGTCGTCGTCGACATCGCCGACCGAACGCTCGCGTTCGATGTCGCGGATGCTGTCGAGCAGGAAGCGCCGTCGCTCCTCCAGTTCGGCCAGTCGGTCGGGGTTCACGACTCAGCGACCTCGTTTTCGAGAACGTCGATTGCTGGGGCGTCGTCGGCCGCCAGCGCCGCTTCCACCTGCGCGCGATCGGCGTCGTCGGGCACCGTGTCGACGTTGCGCTGCCACCGCCGGAAGGAGAAGAACAGGCCGACAGCAGCGCACACGAGCGCCACCGCGGGGAGCACCCACACCAGCGATTCGAAGCCGGTGGCCCTGGGCAGGAGCTGGGTCTTGGCGCCGAACTGCTGCACGACGTAGGCGATGATCTCGTCATCGCTGGCGTCGGTGGTGCTGACCTGTGCCTTGATCTCGGAGCGAATGGAGGCCGACGACGTGTTGCGCGATTCGTAGACGGTCTCGCCACCGCAGATCGGGCAGGCGAGCTGCTTGCTGATCTCCTCCAACCGCTCTTCGGGCGTGCGGGCACCGCCGTCGCGCGTGCTACCGAAGGCCAGAAAACCGGCCACCACCAACACCAGCAGCACCCAACCCGGCCAACGCTTCAAGGAAGCGGCGCGACTCATCGCACTCCGTAGAGATCGCGCTGTTGCTGCACCAGTTGCGACAACGTGACGGCATCTACTACGCCGGCCCATCGCACGCGCACCACACCATCGGGATCGATGATGAACGTCTCGGGCACCTGGGCGACACCGAAGGCAACGTTGATGCGCCCATCGTCGTCGCGGATCACCGGCCAGTTCCCTCCGCGCTCGGCGAAGAACGACCGGATGTCGGCATCTGAGTTCGGTGGCTGCACGAAGCTGTAGAACTCGGCGCCCTCGGGGAACGTGGCCTGCTGCTGCACGAACTTCAGCAGCTCCGGGTGTTCGGCCTTGCACGGCACACACCTGGAGTTGAAGAAGTTGACCACCACCCAACTGCCCTTGCGGCGGGCGAGATCGAACGGTTGGTCGTCGATGGTGGTGCTGCGCACGGCCGGCGCCGGCCGATCGATGAGCGGGCTGGCGACGAGACCGGTCTTGTCATCGACACCTGACTTGCTGGTGGCGAGCACCCAGAACAAACCACCCAACACCGCCGCCACGACCAGCGCGATGATCGGCGCGATGCGACGCCGCGACGGCCCGACGGCCGAGCGACGGTCGACGTCCGCCACGGCTGGACGTTCGACGTCAGACACCGGCGGCCTCCTTCGTCGGTTCCGGGGGGGCGTCACTCAGGTCGATCGCTGCCGAGACCGGGTCGGTGGGCTTGCGTCGGTTGCGGCCGGGGAAGGCGGCGAGCAGGGTACCGAACGCGCACATAAGGCCGCCGACCCAAAGCCACACGACCATCGGCTTGATGAAAACCTTGATCTTCGCCTCGCCCGTGCTGGGCTTCGAGCCGTTCTCCAACGTCAAGTAGATGTCCTTGGTGAAACCGGTCTTCACGCTCGGCGTCGCAATGTCCATGCCGTTGGCCGTGTACTTGCTGATGGCAGGCGCGTAGGCCTGGCCGCCATCGATCGAGATCTCGGCCTTGATACCCACGGCCCGCACCGTCTTGAAGTCGGTGAGACCGACGAGGGTGAACGTGTGGCCCGCGAACTCGATGGTCTCGCCCTTGTTGACGGTGAACTCGCCGGCTCGGGTGTAGCTGTTGGAGGCTGCGAGCGCGACTGCGATGAGGATGATGCCGAGGTGCACGATCATGCCGCCGTTGGTGCGGCCCAGCAGGCCGCGATACCCCTGGCGACGGGTGGCCAACGCCAACTGCCGCAGGGCGGCACCGGCGGCGAAACCGGCGAGCCCGAAGGCCATCAGCGGCGCGAAATCGGTGGCACCGACGAAGACCGCGAACGCCAGCGCGCCGGCGCCGCACCATGCCGGCCAGAACAGCCGATCGCGCAGCAGTTCGCCGCTGGCCTTGCGCCACGGCAACGCCGGCGCGACCGCCATCAGGAACAGCAGCACGAGACCGATCGGTTGGCTCATCGTGTCGAAGAACGGCGACCCGACGGCGATCTTGCGATTGTCCTTCGCCTCCACGATCAGCGGAAAGACGGTGCCCAGCAGGATCACGAAGGCGAACAGCGTAAACAGCACGTTGTTGGCCAGGAAGGCCCCTTCACGCGAGACCGGCGAGTCGATCGCGCCGGGTGATCGAAGCCGATCACCGCGCCAACCGATGAGCACGAGTGACACGGCAACGATGACGCCGAAGGCACCGAGCAGGTACGGCCCGATGGTGCTGTCGCTGAACGCATGCACGCTGTTGACCACGCCGCTACGGGTGAGGAAGGTGCCCAGGATGGTGAGCGAGAACGTGGCCACGAGCAGGCTCAGGTTCCACACGCGCAGCATGCCGCGCCGCTCCTGCACCATCACCGAGTGGATGTAGGCAGTGCCGGTGAGCCAGGGCAGGAAGCTGGCGTTCTCCACCGGGTCCCACGCCCAGACGCCACCCCAGCCGAGCACTTCGTAGCTCCACCAGCCACCGAGGATGACGCCGAGCGTGAGGAATCCCCATGCGAACAGCGCCCAGCGGCGAGTCTCGACCAGCCACCCTTCACCCACACGACCGGTGACCAGTGCGGCGATCGCGAACGCGAACGGCACGGTGAAGCCGACGAAGCCGAGGTAGAGGATCGGCGGGTGGAACAGCACCAGCACGTGATTCTGCAGCAGCGGGTTGGGGCCTTTGCAACAACGGGTGAAATCGGGCGTTGCGGCCGCGCGGAACGCGTCGGTGGGGCCGAGCGCGAGGAAGAAGAAGAAGCCGGTGACGATGAACATCACGACCAGCGCCCAGGCCACCATCGGGTCGGCCAGGCGGTGGCGGTAGCGCCGCATGACGATGGCCGTGTAGACGGCCAGCAGCAGCAGCCAGAGCAGGATGCTGCCTTCGAGCGCGCTCCAGACGGCGGTGAAGTTGAACAGCGCGGGCGTGTCGTAGCTGCCCACCTTCTGCACGTAGGCCAACGACCAATCGCGGGTGATGAGGCCCTTCACCATCACCGCGATCGCGACCACGGCACCGATCAGCGCGATCCAGCCATACGGCTGCACGGTGCGCAGTAGCCGCTGGTTGCGCAGGGTGGTGGCGGTGACGAGGCCGAGGGCACCGAAGAGGCATGCCGCGAACCCGACGATCAGCGCCGAGTGACCGAGCAGACCGTTCACACCCTCTGCGATCACGACCGACCCGAACATGCGTCGGCCTCGGCATTGGCCTTGTCGACCCGCTCCTTGTTCTCCTTGTCGTAGTTCGCATCGTGCTTGACGAGCACCTCATCACCCTCGAACAAGCGAGTGCCGTCGGTG
>JANONE010000333.1:0-3056 GCA_031420675.1 Ilumatobacteraceae bacterium
TGAAGAAGGCTGCTCCGGTGAAGAAGGCTGCTCCGGTGAAGAAGGCTGCTCCGGTGAAGAAGGCTGGCCCGGTGAAGAAGGCTGGCCCGGTGAAGAAGGCTGGCCCGGTGAAGAAGGCTGGCCCGGTGAAGAAGGCTGGCCCGGTGAAGAAGGCTGCTCCGGCGAAGAAGGCTGCAGCCGAGCAGGCCTGATCGTGGCGAGGCGTCAACGTCTCGACGCAGAGCTCGTTCGCCGGCAGCTGGTCGAGGGTCGAACTGACGCGGGTCGAGCCATCGATGGCCGGCGCGTCCTCGTCAACGGCACGATTGCCGACAAGGCGTCGCGGCAGGTCCACGCCGGCGATGCGATCGTGATCAACGGGCCAGCGGCACGCTTCGTGAGCCGCGGTGGCGACAAGCTCGATGCCGCACTGCAGTCGTTCGGCATCGAGGTCGCCGGTCTGCGCGTGTTGGACGCAGGTGCCAGCACCGGTGGTTTCACCGACTGTCTGCTGCAGCGCGGGGCCGCTCACATCGTCGCGCTCGACGTAGGGCATGGTCAGCTGCATCCTCGGATTCGAGACGACGATCGTGTGACCGTGCTCGAGCGCTTTCACGTTCGCGACGCTCACCCGGAGGCGATCGGTGGCCGCGTGCAACTGGTCACCGCCGACTTGTCGTTCATTTCGATCACGCGAGTGCTCGCTGCGCTCATCGATGCATGCGAGCCGGGAGGACAGCTGGTGCTGTTGGTGAAGCCGCAGTTCGAGGCCGGCAAGGCGGAGGTGTCGAAGGGGCGCGGCGTGATCACTGACCCGGCGATCCACGAGCGAGTGTGTGCAGAAGTACACGAAGCCCTGACCGAGCGGCGATGCATCGTGCACGGTTGGGTCGCGTCGCCGATCGCCGGCGGTGACGGCAATCGCGAATTCCTTGTGTACGCGACCACTGAGCGGCCAGGATTCCCCGCGTGAGTTCTGTGCTGTTGGTTGCCCATCACGATCGTCTCGAGGCCGGCGCGCTGGCGCTGGCGGCGGCAGCGTGGTTGCGAGACCACGGCCACGAGGTGTGGATGGTGGCCGACGACGCGGTGCCGCTCGGGCTGCAGGAACTGCAGTCCGACCGCCTTGCGTCCTCGGCCGACCTGGCGATCAGCCTCGGTGGCGATGGCACGATGTTGCGCACGGTGAAGTTGGTCGGTGCCGCGAGCGTGCCCATCATCGGCGTCAACGTCGGGATGCTGGGCTATCTCACCGAAGTGGAGCCGGAAGCGCTGAGCCGTGCGCTCCAACGTTGGTTCGAGGGCCCTCAAGCAGGCGAGTGGCACCTCGATGAGCGGATGCTGCTGACCGTGTCGTTGCACCGCTCGGGCGTGGATGAGCGCGAAACCTGGACCGCGTTGAACGAGGGTGTGGTGGAGAAGCAGGAGGCGGGCCACACCATTCGCCTGCAGGTCTGGATCGACGGCACACCGTTCACCTCCTACGCCGCCGACGGGCTGATTCTCGCGACGCCGACTGGATCCACCGCCTATTCGATGTCAGCCCGCGGCCCGGTGCTGTCACCCCGGCTGCGGGCCGTGCTGCTCACCCCCGTGTCGCCACACATGCTCTTCGACCGCTCACTGGTGCTCGACCCGAGCGAACTGGTGGAGGTGGAGGTACTCGGTCATCGCCCAGCAACGCTCTCCATCGACGGCCAACCGGCGGCGTCGTTGGCCGAGGGGGATAGGGTTTCGGTCGTTCCTACGGAGCAGGTGGCCCGGTTCGTGCGCTTCGGCGAACGGCGATTCCACCAGATCTTGAAGGCGAAGTTCGGGTTGACGGACCGGTAGATGCTGCAGGAACTCCACATCGAATCGCTGGGCGTGATCGAGCGGCTCGACCTCGTGTTGGGTGCCGGTCTCACTGCTCTCACCGGGGAGACCGGCGCGGGCAAGACCATGTTGGTGGAGGCGATCAGTCTGTTGGTCGGTGGCCGTGCCGATGCGACCGTGGTTCGTCCCGGCGCCGCCGAGGCACGCGTGGAAGGGCGCTTCGTGGTCGGCGACGAGGAGTTCGTGGTCGCGCGTGTCGTCCCGGCAGACGGCCGCTCGCGCGCGTATGTCAACGGCCGCCTGGCGACGGTCGGCAACCTCGCCGAACTTGGTCAGCGGTTCGTCGACATCCATGGCCAGCACTCACACCAGAGCCTGCTGTCGGCCAGCGAGCAGCGAGACGCGCTCGATCGCTACTGCCGCACCGACCTTGCACCGTTGCGGGCGGCACGGGCACGGCTCACCGAGATCGACGCCGCACTGGCCGCGCTGGGCGGCGACACCAAGTCGCGGGCGCGCGAACTGGATCTGTTGCGGTACCAGGCCGCCGAGCTGAGAGCGGCAGCCATCACCGACACCGAGGAAGACCGCGAGCTGGAAGCCGAGTACGACGTCTTGGCAGGCGCGGTGGAGTACCGCCAGGTCGGTGGCATGGCGGTGGTCGCCCTCACCGACGACGGCGGCGCAGGCGACGCGCTCGGCGCGGCGCTGCGGGCGATCGCAGGCCGGGCGCCCTTTGCCGAGCTGGAGGCGCGACTGCGGGGCCTCGGCGCCGAGGTGGCCGATGTTGCCGCCGATCTGCGGGCACGGGCCGAGCGTATCGAGGAGGATCCGGAACGGCTGGCGGCGGTTCGCGAGCGGATGCGACTGCTACGCGACCTGCGCCGCAAGTATGGCGACACGCTGGCCGAGGTGATCACCTTTCACGACGAGGTGGGGCAGCGGCTCGCCGAACTGGAGGGGTACGAGGGTCGCGTTGCCCAGTTGGAGCACGACCGAGTGACGGCACAGGCCCAGGAGCGGGCAGCAGCTGCTGCGGTCGGTGCCGCCCGTCGATCAGGCGCCGGCGCGCTGGGAGCCGAAGTGCAGCACCACCTTCGCCAGCTCGCCATGCCGCACGCAGCGGTGACGGTGACAGTTGGCGAGCACGACCCCGGCGATGAGGTCGCCTTCCTGCTCGCCGCCAACCCTGGCTCACCATTGCTGCCGTTGGCGCGGGTGGCGAGTGGCGGCGAGTTGGCACGAGCGATGCTGGCGCTGCG
>JANONE010000334.1:0-7225 GCA_031420675.1 Ilumatobacteraceae bacterium
AGGGCGTGGACGCCGAGTCTGGCGAGCCGTGAAAAGCGTCATCCGAAAGTGGTGATCACGGACACCGGGCTGACGTGTGGGCTGCTCGGCCGCAATGCCAACGGCCTCGGTATGGCAACGAGTCCGCTGACGGGGCCGTTGCTCGAGTCGTTCGTGACGATGGAACTGGTCAAACAGCGCGGCTGGTCAGATCGGCAGCCGACGATTCGTCACTGGCGGGACCGCAACGGCGCCGAGGTCGATCTGATCGTCGAAGACGACAACGGCAGCATCGCCGGCGTCGAGGTGAAGGCATCATCGACCGTGTCGCCGGGCGACGTGAAGCACCTCCAAGGTCTCCGCAACAAGCTCGGCGACAGGTTCACCGCCGGTGTCGTGCTTTACCTCGGCGATCGGGTGGTCCCGCTCGGAGAGCGCATCTGGGCGCTCCCCGTCTCGATGCTCTGGGCGGACTGATCGCGATGCTCCGTGCAACTGCACGATTCCTGCACAGGACTCGGCGACGCCGCACTTCGAGGCGATGCAACGCCACGGCTACAAGGGGGCGTTCGAGATGGCCGCCACCGTCGACTACCTCTTCGGCTATGACGCCACCGCAAAGGTCGTCGACGACTGGATGTACGACAAGGTTACCGAGGCGTACGTCGCCGATCCTCAGGTCCGCAAGTTCTTCGAACAGTCCAACCCTTGGGCGCTGAAGTCGATCGCCGAGAAGCTCCTCGAAGCGGTCGAACGCAAGATGTGGGCCGCCAGCGACGACTCGATTGCCACGTTGCGTCAAGCCGTTCTCGAAGCCGAAGGGTGGGAGGAGAACCGATGACGCGGCTCAGGTTCTCCGCCGTCGTCGGCCAGGAGCAGGCCAAAGCAGCGTTGCTGATGGCGGCCACCAACCCCCTGCTCGGCGGGGTCCTGCTCCGCGGCGACAAGGGATCGGCCAAGACCACCCTCGCCAGGGGTCTCGCCGCGCTCCTCCCCGGCGACGCCCCGTTCGTCGAGCTGCCACTCGGCGCCACGGAGGAACGCGTGATCGGCTCGCTCGATCTGGCTGCCCTGCTCGTCGATGGCGAACCACGCTTCCGGCCGGGACTGCTCGCCGCTGCCCACGGCGGTGTTCTTTACGTCGACGAGATCAACCTGCTCGCCGATCACCTCGTCGACACCTTGCTCGACGTCTCCGTCTCTGGGATCAACCGGATCGAGCGCGACGGTCTGGTCGACGAAGCGCTCGCAGGGTACGACCGGATCATCGGGCTTGACCTGTCCGAAGTCGCAGTCGACGGCTCGCAACACAAGGCACCCTTGGGTGGTGAAGGAACCGGCCCGAACCCTGTTGACCGGGGCAAATGCGGTTGGAAGTGGTCGATCGCGACCGAACGCAACGGGATCCCGATCGGCTGGGAACAAGCCGGCGCGAACCGCGACGACTGCGTGCTGCTGGCCGCCACGCTGGACGCGGTCGACGCACGCGGTCTGCTCGCTGACATCGAAACGTTGCACCTCGACCGCGGTTACGACAACAGCATCGTGCGCGCCTTGTGCGTCGAGTTGGGCATCGATGATCTCGTCGCCGCCAAGCGACGCAAGCCGGGCAAGGGCAAGACCGTCAAGAAGAAGTCGGTGTCGCTCGGGATGCGCTGGCCCGTCGAACGCACGAACTCGTGGATGTCGAACTTCGGGCAACTACGCCGCAACACCGACCGCTTCATCCACCACCGACTTGACCAGATCGCACTCGCCGTCGCCCTCGTGATCACCGTCAAACTCGTCAAATGGGCCGACCGCTGGAGCCCAAGATCGCGTTGGGTGAGATCGTAGGGCCGGCTCAGCGGGCGGGGCGGCCCTTGGGCGCGCCGGCGGCGTCGCGACGCTTGGCGGCCATGCCGGCGAGGCACTCGGTGAACAGCCGGTGGGCGACGTTGATCGTCACATCGGCCTGGTCGTAGGCCGGAGCCACCTCCACCACGTCCATCGCGACCACGTGGTGCCGATACGCCAACTGGCGCACGATGCGCATCAGGTCGGCGGCCACGATGCCGCCCGGTTCGGGCGTGCCGGTGGCAGGTGCGTAGGCCGGGTCCAGCGAGTCGATGTCGATCGAGATGTACAGGTGCTCCGGCCCGTCCAGCGCCTCGGCCACGGCGTCGGCCATCACCTCCTGGAAGCCCCGCTCCCAGATCTCGTCCATCAGATGCCAGCGCATGCCTTGTTCGGCCATCCAATCCCACGTCTCCTCCGGCGGCCAGTAACTGCGCAGGCCGATCTGAATGAAGTTCTTGCCTGGGATCGCACCCGATTCGATGAGGCGACGCATCGGCGTGCCGTGGCTGGCGAGGTTGCCGTCGCACGCGTCGGCGGTGTCGGCGTGGGCATCGAAGTGCACCATGCCCACGTTGCCGTACCCGTACACGTCGGCAACGGCGGTGGCCGACGGCCAGGTGATGGTGTGATCGCCGCCGATGACGAACGGCACGATTCGGCGGCTGGCCACCTCGTGCACGCGTGCCCTGATGTTGGCGAGGCTCACGTCGACCAGGCCGTTGGGGCAATGGGCATCGCCGTAGTCGACGACCTCCACCCAGTCGTACATCTCCAGGCCGAGGCCGAGGTGGTAGGTGCCTGATTGGTAGGCATCCGCGCGCAAAGCACGCGGGCCGAATCGGGCTCCGGGTCGGTTGGTGGTGCCGAGGTCGAACGGTGCGCCCACCACAGCGACGTCGGGCTGCCACTCGTCGAGCTGCGCAGGGTCGGTGAGCAACGGGCGCTGCCCGAAGGTGCGGACACTGCCGAAGTTGTACCCCTGGTCGAGTTGCTGCTGGTAGCTGGGCGAGATCTCGCGCCGAGGTTTGGTCATGCCGGCCACGGTAGTCGCCGACCGTGGGCGCGAAAGCCTGCCGCACACCGAGGGGCAGGCCAGCGGGCCGCCCGCAGAACTGGGGCGAAAAAGCGAAGCGCCCCGGGCTGCGCGCCTGGCCGAAGCCTGCGCGCCGCCCGAGGCGACTCCTGGGTCGGAGGGTGATCCACCACAGATCGTTCCTCGGGCGCTAGCCTCCGTCTCGACCAATGTTATCGCCCGTCGGAGCTTGCGCTTCGGCGGGCGATCTGCTTTTGCCGACGAACTCCCCGGTTGCCCGGTTCCCTCGCCGACAGTGAAGCCGCTGCGCTTTCCACGACCTCCGGTTCCCCGGAAACCGCTTCCACCGCCCCGACTGCCGGCTCGGCTACCCCGGTCGCCCGGCTCACCTCCCCAGCCTCCCCGTTGGCTCCCCCGAAGGTTTGCAACGTGGATTCAGGACCATCCTCCTACCGGCCCCGCTTTCACCTCGTGAACCCGGTTGGCCCTCCGCTCCTCGTGACCGCCATTGCTGGCTGCCTCGTCTCTGCGGCACCGTTCCTCGGGCTCCGGTTGGCATGCGCTGTCCGGTACGAGGGTCACTTTGCTCGCTGCGCTTTCGCTGGTCAAGCGGTATTTTCGCTCTCCACAGGGTTATCCGCAGGGAAAGTGGGTTACACACAGAACTTTCTCAGTCATCCACTGTTCACACACAGGTTGTGCACAGGTGACACGTTGACGGGCGGCGAAATCCGGGCTTGAATGGCGACATGACTTCGTTCGCCACGCCTCGCATGCCGTTGTGCAGCGCCGCCGCGATCATCATCATTTGCTAGCGCACGTCGGCCCCCGCCGATGTGCGCTGCTGAGCCGCCCTTCGGGCGGCTCTTTCATTTCTCCGAATACGTCCTCCCAAGAAGATGGTGCACCGATGAATACGAAACTGGAACTGGTCGAGGTCTTCGACACGACCCTGCGCGATGGCTTGCAGGTGGAGGGCGTCTCGGCAACGGTCGACGACAAGCTGCGCATCGCTGAGCAGCTCGACTTCCTCGGGGTGCACTTCATCGAGGGCGGCTGGCCGGGCGCCAACCCGAAGGACATCGAGTTCTTCGCTCGCGCCGCCACCGAGCTGATGCTCACGACATCCGTCCTGGTCGCGTTCGGCAGCACCCGTCGTCCGCGTGGCAAGGTCGACGACGACGCGACGCTACGCAACCTGCTCGATGCCAACACCTCGGTCGTGTGCATCGTGGCCAAGAGCTGGGACTACCACGTGCTCGAGGCGCTGCAGACCACGCTGGAGGAAGGCGAGGCGATGATCGCCGACTCGGTGGGCTACCTGCACGGTGCCGGCCGCCAGGTGTTGGTGGACATGGAGCACTTCTTCGACGGCTACAAGCACAACCCCGAATTCGCACTGCGAGCTCTGGAGGCGGCAGTGGTGAAAGGTGCCAGCCATGTCGTGCTGTGCGACACCAATGGTGGCTCACTGCCCCATGAGGTGGAGTCGATCGTTGCCGACGTGTACCGCCATGTCGGCAAAGACGTGATCATCGGCATCCACTGCCACGACGACACGGGCTGCGCGGTCGCCAACTCCATGGCCGCCGTGCGCGCCGGCGGCAGGCACGTGCAGGGAACGCTCAACGGCCTCGGCGAGCGCACCGGTAACTGCAATCTCACGACGGTCATCCCGAACCTGCAGCTGAAGTTGGGCATGCAGTGCCTGCCCGAGGGTCGCATCGAGCGGCTCACGGCCGTCAGCAATCATGTGGCAGAAGTGTTGAACCGGCCACTGAACCCGCAGGCGCCGTACGTCGGCTCGTCGGCGTTCGCGCACAAGGCGGGGCTGCATGTCAGCGCGATCAAGCGCGCGAGGGACGCGTACGAACACGTCGACCCAGGACTCGTCGGCAACGGCACCCGCTTCGTCGTCAGCGAGATGGCGGGCCGCGCCACCATTGAGATGAAGGCCGAGGAGCTCGGCCTGGCGATGGACGGCCCGGCCGTGAACCAGGTGATCGACGATCTCAAGCGCCTCGAGCACGAGGGGTACCACTTCGAGGCTGCCGACGCCTCGCTCGAACTGCTGATGCGTCGTGCCTCGGGATGGGAGCAGACCTTCTTCCGCGTGGAGAGCATGCGCGTGATCACCGACGAACTGCCCAACGGTGAGTTCACCACCGAGGCGACGGTGAAGGTGTGGGTCGGCGCCGGCGACGCTGCGGTACGCCACGTGCACACCGCCGAGGGCAACGGCCCGGTCAACGCGATCGACAGGGCCCTGCGCGCATCGCTCGGCGTTGCCCATCCCCAGCTCGATCGGGTGCACCTCACCGACTTCAAGGTGCGCATCCTCGACGGCGCCACGGCCACCGGCGCGATCACCCGCGTGCTGATCGACTTCTCCAACGGCAGCCGCAGCTGGACGACCATCGGTGTCAGCAGCAACATCATCGAGGCGTCCTGGCGGGCCCTGGAGGACGGTCTGGTCTTCGGCCTGCTGCACGTCCCAGCCTGAGCATTGCGTCCCGAGCGGGTTGCTGGAACGGCATTCGGGCTATAACTGAGGGCGCTATGGCTGCACCTCGGTTCTCGCCCACCCCCGTCGTCGACACCGCTCGCTCGTACGCCTCGCCCGATGTCGTGCCGGATGCCTGGTCGCCCACACGCCCCGGCGACTTCGCCGGGTTCCAGCCCGCCGGTGAGCAACTCGGCTACCAAGGTCCCGACCAGGGGTTCGCGTTGAAGATCGCCAACGGTTTCAAGGATCGACTACAGCTCGCGCCCGGCGAGCATGCCGGCGATGCGATCACGGGCTGCTTCGGTGTGGCCCTGCGCCGGGCCTCGTTGTTCGGTCGCGCACCAGTCGTACACGACCTCACCATTGCGTTCACCATCTGGGGCTTCCTCGACACCAACCCGCCGGCCGATCTGGTGGCGGCTCGAGGCGAACGGTTTTCCGGTGTCGCCCACGGCTACCACTACACCGAGGCCCGCGCCATCGCCGACACGGTCCCGGTCGCCACGCTGCAGATGAGCCCGCAGCAGGTGGCCGCGGCGTACCCGCACGACTGGCGCACCCTGCTCGGCCTCTGACCGCCGATTCGGATGACCGCCGATTCGCATGGGCGGGTGGTCGTGTGGCGCATGGCATGGCACGATGGAGCCATGCCGCAACCGATGACGCTCACCGACGAGCAGCACGAATTCCGCGCTGTCGTCCGTCAGTTCTGCGACGCAAAGATCGCACCGCTCGCAGGCGAGATCGACCGCACCGCCGAGTACTCCTGGGAAACGTTCGAGGCGTTGAAGCGCATGGAGCTGACGGCGCTCAGCTACCCCGAGGAGTACGGCGGCAGTGGCGCCTCGTTGGTGGATCAGGCGATCGTGGCGGAGGAGCTCGCCCGTGCCTGTGTGTCCACCAGCCTGCAGTTCCTCATCTCCAAGCTGGGCATGCTGCCGGTCATCAACTTCGGATCGCACGAACTGAAGTCGAAGTACATCCCGCGCATCTGCAGCGGGGCGAGCCAGTGCAGTTACGCCCTCAGTGAGCCCGACGCCGGCAGCGACGTCGCATCGATGACCACCAAGGCCGAGGCCGACGGCGACAGCTGGGTCGTCAGCGGTACCAAATGCTGGATCACCAACGCCGGCATCAGCGATCTGTACACGATCTTCGCGCGCACGTCGCCCGACCGCCACGAGGGCATCACCGCCTTCTTGGTGGAGGCCGAATGGGGTGTGCAGATCGAGAAGCTGGAGCACAAGCTGGGCATCAAGGGCTCGCCTACCGGCATCATCCGCCTCGACGAAGTACGCGTGCCCGACGCCAATCGAATCGGCGAAGTCGGGCAGGGTTTCGCAGCCGCGATGCACACGCTGGATCGCAGCCGTCCCACCATCGGCGCGCAGGCCGTCGGTGTCGCGCAGGGCGCTCTCGATTTCGCAATCGGCTACATGAAGGAACGCCACACGTTCGGTCGCCCGCTCGCCGACAACCAGGGCCTGCAATGGATGGCCGCCGACTGCGCAATGAAGATCGAAGCCGCACGCAGCCTGGTCTACAAGGCGTGTGCGATCGCCGATGAGGGCGACCCGCGTGGCGATCTCGGCATGGCCGGCGCGATGGCCAAGTGCTTCGCGTCCGATACCGCGATGCAGGTCACCACCGACGCCGTGCAGTTCCTGGGTGGCTACGGCTACACCAACGAGTTCCCCGTCGAGCGCATGATGCGCGACGCGAAGATCACCCAAATCTACGAGGGCACCAACCAGATCCAACGCATGGTGATCGCCAAGAAACTGTTCAGCTAGCTTTTTCTGTCCATCTGCTGATGAACTGCGTCGCCGTGTTCCAAGGCCTTCCCTCTCCGCACTTCGACGTCGTGC
>JANONE010000335.1:0-8779 GCA_031420675.1 Ilumatobacteraceae bacterium
CGAGGAGTGAGGCAGCATCGCGCCCGCCGGTGCGCGTGTCGGCGATGCCGATGCTTGCCGGGCAGGACACGGCCACGGTGGCGGTGACGTTGATCGGCTCGGACAGAGCGTGGTCGAGGCGCGCGATGAAGTTGTCCGAGCTTGTGCCGGTCGGCTCATAGACGATCACGAACTCGTCGCCACCGAGCCGAGCGACGACGTCGGCGCCGCGCGCGATCGACAGCATTCGGCGGGCGGTCTCGCACAGCACGATGTCGCCGACATCGTGGCCGTAGGTGTCGTTGACCAATTTGAAGCCGTCGAGGTCGACGAAGACCACCGCCAGATGGGCGCCGCTGCGGTGCGTTCGGGCAACGGCCGCATCGAGCAGCTCGTTGAGCAGGCGTCGGTTGGCCAATCCGGTCAGCGGGTCGCGTAGTGCGAGGGCAGCAAGATTGTCCTGAAGGCTGCGCAGTTCCGTGACATCGCGGCTGACACCCTGCAGTCCCCCTCGGATCGCAGTCGTCTGCATCTCGCCGATCACGATCGAGCCGTCCGCATGCCGGTAGCGGAAGTCGCAGCGTTCCGGCATCAATTCCCCTCCGAAGGCGCGACGGATCCGTGCCCTACCTTCGTCGTCGAGGATGTCGAGGAACTTGGTGAAGTCCTCGACGAAGATCGACGGCGCATAGCCAAGGATGTTCTTCACCGAAGGGCTCATGTAGTCGAAGTGAGGGACCGGGTCGGTGACGAAGCGCCACACCACATCGGCCGATTTGTCGGCCAGTTCACGGAATCGGGCCTCGCTGTTGGCCAAGTTCAACTCGGCAATGTGGCGCCCGGTGACATCGCGGCCTACCGCCAAAACTTCGCTACCGCCGCCTGGGCCGAGGAGGTACTGATCGACCCACTCCACCCACTGGCCCGGCGCGTTGGGAGCGGCACGGGGATGGTCGTCGGCGACAAGCGGATTGTGGGGACCAATGCGCGCGAGCTGTGACTCGAGACCGGCCCGCTCGGCTGGGGACAGGAACTCGTCCAGCCTGTGACCCACCATCTCAGCGGGGCTGAGGTTGTGCCCAGCGGCCCACGAATCGTTGCAATAGACGATGGTGAGGTCGGGCAGCACGTAACGAACCACCCGCTCCGGCAAGGCGTCGAGCATCTGTGCGATGCCCCTGTAGTACGTCTCGTCAACCAACACTGGCATGCCCCCACCTCGACCTTCGAGGGGCAACACTTCCCCCAAGGGAGGCCTGCCCACAGAGTCATCGGCACATTCCCCGCGACACTGAAGAACTCTTCCCCCCGCATTCAAGAAGCTCTCGCGCTCCTGGGATCGAACCCGTCACCGAACAACAGAGCAAGGCGCCACGCAGTCAAACCTGGGGCGGTCATTCGGGTGTCTCAGCGGCAACGATCGACGCGACTGGGGAGGGCTGGAATGCGTCGATGAACGACCGAATGGACGCCTTGGAGCCTTGGAGCTCGACTCGGCCGGTGCGGTGGGCTTCGGCAAGTGTCACATGTCCGAGGTAGGTCCGGTACAGCGTCGACCGATCGGTGCGCACGGCGAGATCGACTTCGAATCGTGGATCCGCCAGACACAGCGACGCGTCGTGGTCGACCACGATCCAGTACCGCTTGGGATGGTCTGTGAAGTTGACGGAGATCGTGAACCGGGGTCCCGGCAGCTTGGTGGGATCGAGGCGACGGTGCAGCCACCACAGCAGCAGGTCCGGGTCGAGCTCATCGGGTTCGGGTTCGCCGAAGGTCCAGCGCGCACCCCAGGTCGCGAGGCCGAACACCACGGGTTCGAGGTCGCGCCCCGATGCTGTCAGTCGGTAGCCGCCGTCATCTTCGTGTTCGACCACGCCGGCGCGGGCCAGTTGCTGGAGCCGTCGGCTCAACAGTGCGCGCGACAGGCCGGGATTGCCGCTGATGAACTCGTTGAACCGAGAGGTGCCCGTCAACAGATCGCGAACGATGTGGATCGTCCAGCGGTCCCCGAGCAGCTCAGCCGACCGAGAGATCGGGCAGTACTGGCCGTAGGTCTTCATTCGCCACCTTGTCACAGTTCAGTATTGGAACTGGACGATCGGGCTCTCAGAGTCTTAGCTGGGGCACTACCAGCAACACCCGTCACCCTGAATCGAGAACCGATGCGAATCGCCAAGAACGACATCCCGACCAAGATCGACGTGCCTGGCGCCGTCGCACGACAAGCGACCAATTTCGGCGACGCATCCGACTACGAGTCACTGGCCGCCGAGTACTTCTCCCTCGGGGCCGGCACCGACATCGCACCTTTGCTGAAAGGGCCTCGACGACGACGCCTGTCAGTCACCGCACTGGGGCTTCATGATCTCGGGCGAGGTCATCATCACCTACACCGGTGGAAGCGAGGAGACCTGCTCGGGCGAAGATCTCTTCTACTGGCCGCCCGGGCACAGCGTGCGCGACGTGCGCGACGCCGAGGTGATCCTGTTCAGTCCGCAGGTGGAACACGCTGAAGTCATCAACCACATGCTCGCGTCCATGGCCGGCTGATCAGCCGTCAACTCACTACACGTCCCGACGACCCCAGGAGGTCCCATGGAAGGCAACGAACAACTCGCAGTGATCATCCCAATGCTGAAGCAGGTGGCCGAGGGCATCCGGCCCGAGCAACTCGGCGATTCCACACCGTGCGTATCGTTCACAGTGGAGGGTGTGCTCGGGCACATGACAGATCTCGCATCTGCGTACGCGCCAGCGTTCAGTGGAGTCGCCCCGCCGACCGGCGTCGAGCCAACGGCAGCCGACGACATCCACCCCGGCGCAAGGTTTCAGGCTGCGATGGATGCGCTGCTCGGTGCTGTCCAGAGCCCGGGCGCGCTGGAACGCACCATCGACACCCCTTTCGGGCCGATGCCCGGATCGGCGTTCGCTCGCCTGGTCGCATTCGATGGGCTGATTCATGGCTGGGACCTCGCCACATCCACCAAGCAAGCATGGATCCCACCCGACGATGTCGTCGCGGAAGTCGACGCCTTCGCACGTCAGGCCATCGCACCCGAGATGCGCGATGGCGACACCTTCGCCGAGGAGACGCAAGCACCCCTCAACGCCACACCACTGCTGCGCCTTGTTGCCTTCAGCGGGAGACCCGTCTGACAAGGTCAAGGCTCGCACTGCGGGAGTATCGAATGGGGCTGGCCCGTGGTAGTTTCACGGGCCTTGCGGGGTTCAGACGGAACTGCGCCATCGGGGGTTCTGCGCAGAGTGTCTGACGACGGTGTCAGTGTTGACGTTGTTCATCTCGACGGCGGAGCGATTTTCACTGTTCGAGGGGAACTCGACATGGCCTCTGCCCCACTCCTGCAGGCGGCGCTGGATGGCGTCGGTGCGCTGAGCGGGCCGCTCGTGCTGGATTTCAGCGGGGTGACGTTCATGGATTCCTCTGGCTTACAGGTGCTGATCGCTACCTCGTTGAAGCGCGGCGGCGTGCCCGGCTCGGTGATTGTTCGGAACCCATCCGCACAGGTCATACGGGTGCTGCAGATCACCGATCTCGGTTCGCTGCTGGAAGCCCCCGACAAGGGGGCGTTGCGTTCACCCTGAATCGCCTGTGCCAGCGACACGACGCTGGTCTCTGAGCAGGCTGGACGTTTCAAATGAGCGGCGGGCGGGTACTCCCCGCCCGCGCTCAGCAGAGAGGCGCGGAAAGAAGCTCATTCATGTTCGGTCCTCCGCCGCAGCTTTCGCTGGAACTCGAGCGGACCGGCAGTGCTGCGCGTGAAGTGCGGGTCCAGCTTCAGCGGTTGACTGCCGGCTCGGCACCTCGCGGCGCTATCGATGATGTGTTGCTCCTCGCCAGCGAACTTGTCTCCAATGCCGTTCGGCACACGTCTGGGGCAATAGGGGTGTCGGCGTGGTGTTCACCCGAGGGCAGGTGGTGGGTGGAAGTCGAGGACGAATCGGTTGTGCCTCCAGTCGTGCAGACGGTGCCACCGGAGCAGCTTGGGGGCCGGGGCATGCAAATCGTCGATGCGCTGGCCTCATGCTGGGGCGTGGCGAGAACCAAGGTTGGGAAGCGGTGCTGGTTCGAGTTGCAAACCTGAGCTTGGTGCGCGCCATTGCTTGCGGGAGGCTTCCTCGCTTGCAATACTTCGCGCAGTTGAGCAAGCCGTCGGCCTGGGCACATGGTCGTTGAGGGGTACGTCGTTGAGGGGTACGTCGTTGAGGGGTACGTCGTTGAGGGGTACGTCGTGGATGATTTGTCGCTGAGTGGGGTGACTCGGGGTTCGGTCGACGCGTTCGCAGTGATCGACGTATTGCCGCGGGCGATCATCGTTACTGAGACCGATGGCCGCATTGTCCTGTGGAATCGGCAGGCGGAGGTTCTCTACGGCTGGAAGCAAGAGGAAGTGATCGGTCGGCTGGTGTCGGACGTGCTCGTTGCGTTGCCGGATCACGATCGAGCAGAGGAAATTCTGGAGACTGTTCGCGCAGGTGAGATCTGGGCCGGTGACTTCACCGTGTTGCGCCGTGACGGCGAGTCGCTGCGCGTGCGGGTGACCGACCGACCGATCTGCGACGAGGCGGGTGCCACGGTGCTGATCGTCGGGGCCTCGGAGAATGTGGCCGAGCAACGGCTGCTCGAGCAGCGCGCTGCCGACCTCACCGAACACCTCCGGCTCGCGTTGGATGCCGGTGAGTTGGGCACGTTTCGCTGGGACATGGCAACGGGCGCGACCCAGTGGGACGCGAAGATCGAGGCACAGTTCGGCCTCGAAACGGGAAGCTTTGACGGAACGTTCGAGATGTGGGTGGGTCTGCTGCACCCGGACGACCGCGCTCACGTGCTTCAAACGGTCGACACGGCAGTGGCGACACATCAGAGATACACGGTCGAACACCGGGTGGTGTGGCCCGACGGCACCGTTCGCTGGCTCCAAGGCGCCGGGCAGACCACGGTCGACCTGGCGGGCAACGTCACAGGCACCATCGGGTGTACGCGTGACGTGACCCAGGAGGTGCTCGGTGAGCTCGAGCGGCAGAAGTTGACCGACGACGCGCTCGCGGTTGCCGAACAGGAGCGCGTCCACCGCGAGCGACTTCAGTTCCTCGGCGAGATAAACGACGCCGTTACCAGCCGGGATCGTCGAGAGCTTATGGCAAAGGTCGCCCGAGCAGCAGTCCCGAAACTGGGAGACTGGTGCGTGGTCTACGTGCTGCCCGAAGACGGTGGAGCGATACCCGACATCGAGACAGCTCACGCCGATCCAGCAATGATCGCCTATGCCCGCGAGCTGCAGGACAGGTTCCCGTACGATCCTGATGCACCCACGGGGATGCCGAATGTGATCCGCACCGGTAAGCCCGAGTACTACCCGGTGATCGACGACGCTCTCATTGGTGAGCTCGATGCCACCGAGGATCTGAGCGATGTCGTTCGTGGTCTCGTGCTACGAAGTGCGATCGGGGTCCCGCTCGTCAAGCGCGGTCGAGTCCTCGGCGGTCTCCAGCTCATCATGTCCAACTCGAGCCGCCACTACACGACTGACGACCTCACCCTCGCCGAGGTCGTGGCCTCCCGCGTTTCGTCGAGCCTCGACAACCTTCGCCTTTCCGAGGCGCAACGTGCGATCGCGTCAACGCTGCAGGCAAGCCTGCTGCCCAACGACCTGCCCCATGTCCCGGGGATCGACATGGCGGTGCGTTACTGGGCCACCGGAGACGGAGTCGAGGTCGGTGGCGACTTCTACGACGTTTTTCCCATATCCGACGACGAATGGGCGATTGTCATCGGCGACGTGTGCGGCACTGGGCCGACCGCTGCAGCAGTAACCGGTCTCGCGCGGCACACGATCGCCAGCGCCGCATGGCACGGCGACGACCACGTGGCAGTGTTGCAGAACCTCAATCGGGCCATGCGGACTCGTGACGCCCAGCGGTTCTGCACTGCCATCTACGGAACGCTGCGATCAACGGGCGCCGGGGCTACGCTCACCTTCGCCTGTGCAGGCCACCCGCTTCCGATCGTCGTCCGGGCCGATGGATCAGCCGCACTCCACGGCAACCACGGGATGCTGCTCGGCGTCTACGACGACATCACGGTGACAACGTCGACCGTTGATCTGCGCCCGGGTGACGCGATCGTGCTGTACACCGACGGCGTCACCGACGTCGCTCCCCCACATGCCCTCACCGATGAAGCGCTGGTGGCTCTCGCCAGGCGCGCCGCGGTGCATGCGGGATCGGCCGTGGAACTCGCCGATCGCCTCGAGTTGGAACTTTCGACCATTCTGCCCGTCGAACAACGCCACGATGACATCGCTCTGCTGATACTACGAGTCCCAGACTCGCCGCCCGTAGATGCGGGCTGAGAGCGATGCGTAGCTCGCGGTTCCGATCATCCGCCTATCAGCGCAGCCCGTTCGGCTTCCAGCTGCACCACCAGTGGGAACAGCACATTGTTCTCCTTGTGGATGTGCAGGTGAGTGTCGGCCTCCAGCTCCGCCATCGCCGTGAAGCACGCCGCATACGAGGCGCAACCGTCCGCCGGCGGTGTGTAGCCGTTGGTCAGCCGGTGCAGCCGGGCGAGCAGGCTGCCGACTGCGTCGTGCTCGCTCAACATCACCGAGATCGGGTTGCGCAGCGACCCGCAGTGGAACGACGGCATGCCAGTCGAGGTCACCAGCTCCCGGATCATCGGGAACAGCATGCGCTCCTCTTTCACCATGTGTGGCTCGATGTCCGCGCACACGTGCGCGAAGCACGACGCAACCTCCACGAGCTCTGGATGTCGGGCACCATGGACCGACACGATCTTGTCGACCAGCGCGGTCACCCTGGGCATCTCGTCCCGCAGGTACCGGTGATGGGTGGCCTCGAGGTGATCGACGAGGACGTCCGCCGTCATCGTCGTCCACTCGGCGGAGCCCGACGTCGCTGCCGCCGCCGAGAGTTCGGCGATGGTCGCCTCCGGATCCAAGCCGGTCATCGCACACGCTTCGCCCAGCGTGCTGCGACCGCCGCAGCAGTAGTCCAGACCGCGACGCTCGAACTCGCGCGCCAACTGGGGAAACGCGTTCACCGCCTCGGCCAACGTCGTCGACACATCGATCTTCACCATTTGCTTCTCCTTCTCGAAACACACATGCGATACCGGTTTCACCACATCACGCCCACAGCGGTCACCGCGACCAATGCAAGCCCCATGCCCATCTGTCGCAGACCAACCTGCTTGGCGGGTATCGGCGGGCGACGCACCCACACGAACTGTGCCGCCGCCAACATGTCGACTCCCACGAGACCGAGCAGCAGCCGACGATCGGCGACCACGGCCGCCGTCGCCACCGCCACGCTCGCCACCTGCGCCAGATCGCTCTGCCACCCCGGTCCCCGGCCGCGGCGCAGGCGCAGGATCTGAACGCGAACGAACGGGATCGCACCGACAGCGCGAGCGGCCAACACGAGCCAGACACCGGCGGCGAGCCCGTTGCTGCGCCCCGCTGCCAGCACGATCGCCGCCGCAACCGCAGCGATACCGTCTGCTCCACACAGCTCTGGCACCAACCGACGGCCACGGCTGCGAACGTCAAATGACAACTCGATCGCGACCAGTGGCCCCGCAACAACCACTGGAGCCAGCCATGACCACCCCGCCATCGCGACCGTCAGAGCGACGGCCGACGCGAGCACGATCAGTTCCACGATCGCGATCCGAAGGGCCAGGCGAGATCGGTCGAGCCAGCGCCCGCGACGAAAGTCGACCGCCACCAACTTGAGCGGCGTGCGCACCAAGAACGCGGTGAACGCCGCCACCCCCAAAGCCACACCCGCGCCCGACCATGCAACGACCAGACCGAGCAACACCGGCTCCAAGGTCAACCCCCAGCCACCGTGTTCGCTCGGCATGGCCACGGCACGCAGGCCCGAGCGCTCGCCGACATCACGGTCCGCCTGGGTCGCCGACATCACAAGACCGCCGATTCGACACCCGACATCGGCGTCGATTGCAACACCCCGAGGAGTTGGGTTCGCGCCTGAGCCCACGCCACGTGCAACACACACGGATCGGCGGGCCGGCAAGGCCGATCGGCAACTACACAGCGCCCGACGTCGGTCGCCCCATCCACCGCTTCGATCACCTGCAGCACACTGACCTCGCTGAGCAGCACCTGGCAGCGGTAGCCGCCAGTCGGCCCGGGATCGGATTGGACCCAACCTGCCCGCACCAGCGGACCGACGACCTGCGGCACGAACGAGCCCGTGGTCCCCAAACCTTCGGCCAGCACAGCCGCCTTCACGCGCTCCGACGACTGCCCCAGCAATGCCAAGGCCCGAATCGCCAACTCGGCCCGACGCGTGATCTCCAGTCGCACACTGTGAGACTCATGGTTTCAGCCGGCGGCTACTAGGGCCCAAGGACCTCTTCGTCGACCGGGAGCATTGCGGTTAGGGTCGTTCGGATGTCGCTCAACCGGTGGATCGAACTGACCGAACGGAACCCTGATCACTCCTCGCAGTACATCGAGCGGTTCCGCTCAATGGCCAACGCCGGTGACGATCTCGGCGGCGAGGCACGTTTCGTCGACGCCATGGTGGCACGTGGGTCTCGGGTGCTCGACGCCGGGTGTGGGCCGGGCAGGGTGGGTAGCCATCTCGCGCAAGCGGGGCACACGGTCGTGGGCGTCGACATCGACCCGGTGTTGATCGCCGCTGCCGAGCACGACCATCCCGGCCCCACCTGGCTGGTAGCGGACATCGCCGAACTCGACCTGGCCGCCAGCGGCATCGAGCAAGGATTCGA
>JANONE010000336.1:0-2180 GCA_031420675.1 Ilumatobacteraceae bacterium
AGCGCTTCTGCTCGAACTTCCTCGCGACGTCGGCGCAGGGCTTCAGTCGCCCGATCCTCTTCAACAATGAGGAAGGCATCGACTGGGTGAGCGAGACCGGCACCGCGTGGCCCGCCACCGTAGGTGCGGCAGGCGCTCGCGAGATCGGCGCGGTCGTGGCCTACGACGTGAAGGCGGAGGCCTACAAGACGATCTGGGGCATGGGTCGCCTCAACCATGAGAATAGCGTCGCGATCCCCGGCTATAACAAGCCAGTGCTGCTGTCGGGCGACGATTCGTTCAACCAGGTTGCGGCGCAGTCGCAGGTCTACGCCTACATCGCCGACAACGCCGACGATGTCTGGAACGACGAGGGTGACCTGTGGGCCTTCGTGCCGAGCGTGGCGAATGCTGCGGTCAACGACTACTTCGACTTCCCGGTCGTCTCGTCGATGAGCATCAGCGGCGCGTTCGTCCAGGTCCCGAAGAACATCGCCACTGGCAAGAACACGGACGGAACGGACATCATGTCGGCCGACGTGGGCTACCCGCTCCCGCCTGCCGACGGAACGTGGCAACGTGGGCCAGGGATCACCACCGGGCCGGGCGTCGATGGACCGCAGTGGGTCCTCGAACACTGGAGTGATCTGAACAACGTCTTCCAGTTCCTGCGCATCGAGGACATCGCCACCGACAAGCGACCCGGGATGTCCAACGTCGTTTACCTGGCGGACTCCGGTCGAGGCCTGCGTGCAGATCAATCGTTCCCGGGGCAGGCATTCCGATCAACGAACGGCCGTATCTGGAAGATGGTCATGGATCCCACGGATCCGACCAAGGTCACCTCGCTGTCCATCCTCGTCGAAGGCGACGACAACCCCGTGAAGACCCTCAGCGAGGTCCATCAGCCGGACAACCTGGAAACCACCCTGAACGGGTTGTACATCACCGAGGATCCCGGCAGCAGCCAGCAGTTCGCGTTGGTCGATCAGGGCGCGGCCAATGCCACCACCGCCCGGATCTGGCAGTACAAGTTCAGCAATAGCGCCCTCGGCGCCGTTATCAAGGTCGACCAGTCCGCCGATCAGGGACCGACGGACCAGGACGGGGCTCCTTCCGCCGGGAGCTGGGGCGCCTGGGAATCGACCGGGATCATCGACGTATCGTCGATCTACGGTCCTGGCAAGTTCCTGGTGAACGTCCAGGCCCACTCGCTCTGGGTGGAGAAAGGCGATGGGCCGGATCTTCTGGCGCCGGCCGGGCCAGACTGGACGAACAAGCGTGAAGGTGGTCAGCTCGTGCTGATCACGATCCCCGGGGGCTGACGCCCCTGGCGAACGATCGCAACTTGGAACGGGGCCGGGCCGGAAGGCTCGGCCCCGTCCTCGTTACGATGGGCACGTGACCCAGACCCTCCCCGCGGCGCTTGCCGCCACCCTCGCCAAGCTGCCCGATCGGCCGGGCGTCTACCTGATGAAGGACGCCCGCGGCGAGGTCCTCTACGTCGGGAAGGCCCAGAGCCTGCGCAACCGCGTCCGGAGCTACTGGCAGAAGGCGACGCCGGTCGGCGAGATCCACCGGATCCGCAGCGTCATCGACCGCGTCGCGGACCTCGAATACACCCTGACCGACACGGTGTCCGAGGCGCTGCTGCTCGAAGCCAACCTGATCAAGCGGTTCCGGCCACGGTTCAACGTCCGCCTCAAGGACGACAAGAGCTACCCCTACATCAAGATCACCCACGCCGACGATTTCCCGCGTATCGAGCGGACCCGCAAGCTGGTCAACGACGGCAGCCGGTACTTCGGACCATACGCCTCGGCGTCCAGCGTGGACGAGTCGATGAACCTGGTCCGCCGGCTGTTTCCGTTCCGGACCTGCACGGTGGATATCAAGGATGGGGTGCGCGCCCTCCAGCGGCCCTGCCTCCTGTATCACATCAAGCGCTGCCAGGGTCCGTGCGTCACGGCCATCTCCAAAGAGGATTACGCCGAGGACATCGCCCAGGTCGAGCTATTCCTGGAGGGTCGGCAGGAGACGCTCGTGAAGGCCCTGGGGGCAGAGATGGCCGGCGCCGCGGAACGCACGGACTACGAACGGGCGGCCGACCTGCGCGACAAGATCCGGGCGATCGAGCGAACGATGGAGAGCCAGAAGATGGCTGCCTTCGCCCGCACGGAACTGGACCTTATCGGCATGGC
>JANONE010000337.1:0-25532 GCA_031420675.1 Ilumatobacteraceae bacterium
AGCGCGTCGGCGACAAGATCGTGATGGTGCACGCAGATGTCTACGCCGACGCCGAGGCCACCACCGTTGCCCCCGCGGTCGTCGCGCTGGGGGCGGAGTACGAACCCATGATCTACTTCTGCACGGCCGACGGGGTCATCGTCGACCGCCTCGACGGTGTGTGGGACAGCACCGAACTCACCGAGCGCATCGACGCCTTGCTCGCCCTGTGACGGGCGACGTGGTCAGCTGAACGACTGGCCGCAGCCGCAGCTGCGGGTGGCGTTCGGGTTGGTGATCGCGAAGCCGGCCTGGTTGAGGCCGTCCTTGAAATCGAGCGTGGCCCCCAGCAGCAGCTGCGCCGACGCCGGATCGACCACGACGCTTACCGCATCGGGGCCGAACTGAGCCTTCTCGTCGTCGGCGGCGATGTCGCCATCGAAGAACATCTCGTAGGAGAATCCGCTACAGCCGCCGGGGCGCACGGCCACGCGCAGCGCGAGGTCGGTTGCGCCTTCGGCTTCGAGCAGCTCTTTCACCTTGCGGGCGGCGGTGTCGGTGAGCGTGATCACGGGTGCTCCTCCTGGTGAGAGTGTGTTTTCAAGCGGGGATTCCTGGGCTCATTGCCCGGGCGCCTGATTGTTCGGGAGTCTAACCGGAATTACCGTAGCATTGACTTCGTGATTCCCGCCAGAGGCACGAATGAAGTGACGGCGCCGCCCAGCGTCGATGAAGTCACCTCCTTGCTGCGCGCGGTGATCGACCCGGAACTGGGCGCCGACATCGTCACTCTCGGCATGGTGCCCGCTGTCTCGGTATCACCCGACGGCGTCGTCACCGTCGGTGTCAAGCTCACCATCGGCGGCTGCCCGTTGCGGGCGCAGATCAAGAAGGACGTCGAGAGCCGCATCGCGGTGCACCCGGGCGTACGCGACGTACGAATCGAGTGGGGTGAGATGTCCAGCGAAGAACGCACCGAAGTGATGCTGAAGGCACGCTGGAACTCCCGCGAGCAAGCCCCCGACACCGCCATCCCCGTCACCACGAGGGTGCTGGCGATCGCCAGCGGCAAGGGCGGCGTCGGCAAGAGCTCGGTCACCGTCAACCTCGCTGCTGCCGTCGCCGCGCAAGGCTTCACCGTCGGCGTGCTCGATGCCGACATCTGGGGCTTCTCCGTGCCCCGCCTGTTGGGCATCGACGATCCGCTGGAAGCGCAGCGCGTCGAGGGCAGCGACAAGCCGCGCATCATCCCTAACGAGTTGGTGGTCGGCCGCGGGTTGTCGAAAGGCCTGCTGAAGGTCGTCAGCACCGGCTTCCTCGTCGCTGAGGACACGGCGCTGATGTGGCGTGGCCTGATGTTGACCAAAGCCGTTGAACAGTTCCTCCACGACGTTGAATGGGGCGAGCTCGACTACCTCTTCATCGACATGCCACCGGGCACCGGCGACGTGCAGATGGGCCTCGCCCGCATGCTGCCGCGCACCGATCTGCTGATCGTCACCACTCCTGCGCTCGCCGCCCAGAAGGTGGCGGCCCGCGCCGCCGACATGGCCCGCCGAAGTTTCCTGCGAGTGTGCGGCGTGATCGAGAACATGAGCGCGTTCACGTGCGAGCACGGCACGTCGTATGCGCTGTTCGGCGAGGGTGGCGGCCAGGCCCTTGCCGACCAGGTCGGCGTGCCGCTGCTCGGCCGCATTCCGCTGGAAGCCTCGGTGGCGGCCGGCGGCGACGCGGGCGTGCCGGTCGCGCTCACCGGCACCGGCCCCGCCGCCGACGAGTTCCGCTCGATCGCCCGGCTCATCGTCGAAGAGGTCGCGCCGCCCACCAACATGGCCGGGTGCAGCGCCCGCATGCTGAACATGGTCGCCGCCGCCCTCGACGCCAAAGACGCTGCCCCCGCCGCCAGCAACTAGCAGGTTCTGGTCGCGATCCGTCCCCCGCAGCAGGATCTGGTCGCGATCCGTCTCCATCTTCGAGACGAATCGCGACCGGAACATCCCGGTGACGACGATTTGGTCAGGACAGCGAGTCGTAGTCGGGGTCGCCGGGCATCGCGATGCCTGCGATTCGGCCAGCCTCATCGAGCCGCATCTTGGGGAGGATGCAGGTGGGCGTGCCCACCGCCCAACCCGCGGCCATCGCCGCTTCGACGGTGGCATGCGGTTCGAGGAAGCGCAGATTGGTGACGGTCGGCGGCATCAGCTGCAGCTCACCGGCGGCGAAACGCGCCAGCGCAGCGGCCGGGCGCACCCACATGCTGGCAACCGTCTCATTGTCGTCGTGGTGCGAGATCTGGCCGATGGGGCTGGCGACCATGAAGAATCGGGTGTCGAAACGACGGCTGGTCTCGCCCTTGGGCGTGATCCAGTGACTCGTCCAAGGCAGTGCATCGGTGGCCAGCCGCAGGCCGTGGTCGGCTGCGAGGGCCCGCACATCCACGTCGCCGTCGTACACCGCCGTCCGGTGCGCGAGCGCGGGGTGGCCGTCGTCGACCATCCGCCCATCGGCATCGACCGCCAGCAACACGCCGGCCTCCTCGTAGCACTCACGAACTGCGGCGACGCGATACCCCTCGTCGCCCTCGCCATCGGCGGCATCCACCTTGCCACCTGGGAAGACGTACATGCCGCCGGCGAAGACAGCGTTGTTCGTACGCCGCAGCATGAACACCTCGAGGCCGTCGCTGGTATCGCGCAACAGCATCACCGTCGCCGCTGGTTTGATGGGGGTCTCGGTGTCGGCCATAAGACCGGCACGGTACTTGCTGCCTGCCCGGCGGATGCCAGTCAGCCGTTGGTGTTGACCGCAGCGAGTTCGCCGGTGGTGAACAGGACCGGCTCGCTGGTCCACACGTAGTCGGCGAGCGGCTCGGTGTAGCCGTTGGCCCAGAAGGTGACGGCATAGGTGATGCGCGCCTGGATCGTCACCTTGCCCGGCCCCGGCGGCGTCCACATGCAGGCACCGTTGACCCCCGGTTCCGACTGGTCGGGTAGCGCCGGCATGGCGGGGAACGCAACAGTGTCGGCGGTGGCCGCGGCCGGATCGGTGACACACGAAACGACGCCGCTGAACGGGGTGGACGGCTTGTCGTGGTTGGGCACGAAGTTGACCTCGAACTCCAGCGATTGCGGTTCCGTGAGCAGCAGGAGCGTCCAGCCCAGGTGGACATCTGCGTTCGACTTCTGCAATCGCCATGCGCTCGGCCGTATCGCGAGCCAGGCCGGGTAGCGGGTGACCAACCCGCCCCACTTGTCCACCACCGGGTTGCGATAGATCACAGGCCGCTCCATCTGCAGCCCGTTGTACAGGTCGGCGGCGAACGGGCGGGGGTCGAGCAGCGAGTCGTTGACCGACACCCCGATCGATGCCCGGATGAGATGGAATCGCGTGTCGCAGTACACCGCGAAGTAGCGGATTGCATCGGCCAACGGGCCCATGCTGACACCGCGCAACGTGTTGTCGGCCAGCGACGGCTCCGGCGAGAACGACGACGGCACCTCCCGGAACAACCACCTGGTGGACGACACCACCTGGTCTGCCACGTACGGCTGACCGTCGGAGGTCTGACCGTCCGTCGCCGCCGTGAACGCGCATGGCGTCGTAGAGCCACCCCCATACGTGGCAAACGAGGAATCACCCGGAATGTTCGTGCGGCGCGACAAAGCACCACTCGCGTTCCGAGTCTCCACCGCCCGAGCCCCCGGCACGAACACAGGGGGCGGCGTCGAAGGGGACTGGGGCTTTTCACCTGCGCCATCAGCCCATGCTTTGCTGTCCGGCGAAAGGACCAGTACGGCAATCATCAGTACAGCGCACAGCTTCATACGCACCCACCGTCGATCGTTCCTTCCTCGGTCACCATCCAACGATTGTCGATCAACTCCATCCGGGAGAACACTGCTCGCTCGGAAACACCATGCGACGAGCCGTTTGCGAGTGAACCGTCAGGCAAGCGGTAAACCCCTCCGTCCAACATGCACTCCGCAACGACCGCCGTCGTCGACGAACGTTCATCGCCTAGTACCTGGGGCCGCAGCACGACTCCAAGGTCAAGGTCAGCAACCTGACCCTCGCCCCTCCGTTCCTCAAGCCCTGGGCGATAGGCCTTACCTCCGTCGGCGTAGAAGTCTGTCCAACCGGGGAGGTCGAGGTTGATCGGAGTGGACGTCACGGCAGTGAAGTACGTCAACTGGGCGTTGAGATAGGCCTCGATGATGGGGCGGTCGGCTTCGTTTAGGGTCCAGGAGTAGGTGCTCTGGTCGGTTTCCTCGACCTGGATGAACGCCCACAACTTGGGCATCAACTCGTAGACGAGGCCCGGCGTCGTCACACCCGGAGCGGAGTCGACCAAACGCCATGGGCCGTCGGGCGACAGGCCGACGACCCCGGGCGCCATGGTGACCGAGGACGAGGTCGTCGGCACCTCGACCACGGTGCTGCTCGTCGACGCGACCGTCGAGCTCGAAGCCGACGTCGGCGGTGCGACCGTTTCCGCCAGCGTCGGCAACGTGGCCACAGCACCGTTGCCGTCGTTGCTCGAACAACTCACCAATGCCAGCGCAGCCACCGCCGCTACCAGTCCGCCGCGAACACAGAACATTGCACCCTCCACTACCCGTACTGGGCATAGGAACTCCGCCGGATCGGCAAAATCGGTACCGGAAGCCGCAAAGTCCTCATCGCGGCCGGTCTGCCGTGGGCGCAGTAGGCCCAATGCAGGTTAGGGTCCAAATCGTGCTGGTGTGGATGGATCTGGAGATGACCGGCCTCGAGCCGTCCCGCGACGTGATCGTGGAAATTGCGACGATCATCACCGACGACGAGTTGAACATCATCGCCGAAGGTCCCGACCTGGTGGTGCACCAGCCGGAGGAAGCGCTCGCGCAGATGGACCAGATCGTCGTCGACATGCACACCAAGAGCGGCCTGTTGGACCAGATACGTGCCTCTACCATCACTCTGGAAGAGGCCGGCGCCCAGACGCTTGCGTTCATCCGCGAGCACGTACCCGACACAAGCAAGGTGCCGCTGTGTGGCAACTCTATCGGGATGGATCGCCGCTTCCTTGCCACGTACCTCCCAGAGATCGAGAACCACCTCCACTATCGCAGCGTGGATGTGAGCAGTGTGAAGGAGCTTGTGCGGCGCTGGTACCCCGGCCTGATCAACGGCCGCAATCAGAAGGCCGGTTCGCACCGTGCACTTGATGACATTCGAGAGAGCGTCGCCGAATTGCAGTTCTACCGCGAGCACATCTTCCTGCCCGCCGCCTCGGTGGTGCCTTCGCCGACGCCGCCGGTTACTCCCGCCATTCCCGACCAGTCAGACCCCGGCTGATACCCGCACCGCGGCAAACTGTTCGCCGCCGGCACCGACCAGCCATCCGTCGAAGCCGCCATCTCGGCCGGCGACACACCAGCGAACCTCGTGCCCTCGTTCGATCGGCTCGCCGTGTTCGATGACAGCCGTGAGCGGCGCTCGCACATCGCGACGGACCGCGAGTTCCTGCTCCACCGCCGCCCAGTAGACCGCGTTGTTGACGTGCTCGAGCACGTCGAAGTCGGCGAAGCGCAGCGGCCACTCCGACCCGTCCGCCCACGCGCCGGCCGGGGCCGATGACAGCAGTGGTTTGGAACCGACCTTGCGCAACGATGCTCCGAGTCGCGCCGACTTGCCGAACACATCGAGGAACTCCGCCGGCATCCGCAACGGCCGCATGGAGGCACCGTCGAGGTGCACCCACAACGTCGCGGCCTCCACGCGGCCGCCGCGCTCGCCGAGCACGCTGATGCGCCGCTCGGCCCACGCCACACCGAAACCGGCGCACCACGTGCGCAGCGTCAGCCGCTCCAGATATGCGGGAAAGGAGTGCACCGCAATCACCGTGCGCCGCACCACCCACGTGTACGTGCCGAAGCCTGCGTCTCGTGCGTCGTCGTCGCTGACGTCCTGTAGAAGGCGGGCCAAGGCATCGAGCCGTGCCCGCCCTCCGGGTGACGAATCGCCGAGGCGTACGGCCGCCGCACCCTCGTAGACGCGTCCCTCGGACGGGGCGGAAACGAACTCGAACATTGCAATCACGATAAATGAGTTGACGTTCGTTCGCGAACGTGGTTGCCTAGGAACCGATTTGCCGCGAGTGTGCGACAATTCGAAATGACCACGGAAGGTAAACGAAGCACCATGACCCGCACCGACCTCGCACAGGAACTGGCCCCCATGGCCAGCGCCGCGCGTACGTGCGGCGATTTTGGTCACGGCTACCAGTGGCGCACCCGGTTCGCGATGAACGTCAAGTCCATCAATGCAACCGCTACCAAGCCGCCTGCCCGACGCCTCGGGATGCTCACGACGTAACACACGTCGCAAGCTCCACGCCGAGGCCGTCGGGATCGCAAGATCCTGGCGGCCTTTCTGGTTTTTCCGCCTTCCACCGTCCGAGAGGGACACATGTACACCGCAACACTGAACGACACAACGCTGAACGACACCGACATCCAGACCACCTTCGATGAGCTCGTCGAGCCGATCGCGGTGCGCGTGGCCAAGCCGCGCTGCTCCGACGGCAACGGCACCCTCACCCACCTGTTCTTCTCGGACATCCCGCTCGACACCGCCCGCGCCAAGGCCATCTGCAGCAAGTGCAAGCTTGCCGAGGATTGCTTGTCGGGAGCGATCGAACGCGCCGAGCCGTGGGGTGTGTGGGGTGGCGAGCTGGTCGAGAACGGCCGCATCGTGGCCCACAAGCGTCCCCGTGGCCGTCCGCCCAAGCACCCACGCCCGGCGGTGATCATCGACGAGGTACCCATCCCTCCGCACCTGCTCGGACACCAGTCGGAGCGGGTCGCATGATTCTGCTGCAGCGAGGCCGGGCGAGTTTGCTTTCTCGGGAATGCGAACTCGCCCGGCCCGGTTGCTAGGGCACAAGATCCCCAGCCGACGGCAACGCTTCCGCGACCCGTCGGCTCGGTACCCGCCGGCCCCCTGCCACCATCGCCGCTCTTCCCCCCGAGGGCGGCGATGGCAGGGGGCTGTTGGCGGCCTTCGCAGATGTGCCCAGCGCCATGCCGGGCGCTGCGTGGCACCTGCGAGGTCTCACCGGTAGCGTGGCGGCCGTGAAGGTGCGCAAGAGGCTGCTGCTGGGCTCACTCGCCACGGCGGCCGTTGCTTCGGTCGCCATCGGCTGGGCGATCGCCCGCGTGGGCAACGATTCCAATGTCGTCGAATCGGTCACCATCGGCGGTGGCGACGGCCAGCTGCAACCGCCGACCATCGGGACCAACGCTGTCGTCAAAGGCGAGCCGTTGCCCGACGTCGATGTGCAAACGGTCGACGGTGTCGCTGTCGCCGTGCGGTCGTTGATCGGCCAGCCGATGGTGATCAACGTGTGGGGTTCCACCTGCGTGCCGTGCAAGAAGGAGCTCCCCTACTTTGCGGCGGCGCACCTGACCTATGGCGACCGGGTGCGTTTCGTCGGCATCGACTACCTTCCCCCCAGCGACCGAGAGGAAAAGTTCGCGAGGGACAAGGGCGTGCAGTACGAGCTGTTCTACGACGCCAACGGCGAGTTCATCACCTCCCTCGGCATCGCCGCCTTCCCGGTTTCCTTGTTCGTGAGCGCGGACGGCACGATCGTTCGTCAGACCGGTCAGCTCGACGAGGCCAAGATCGCCGAGTTCATCGAGAACGAACTGCTGTGATCGAAATCGACGGCCGTCTGGCGTTGTCGTTCACCTCCGGTCTCCTCGCAGCAATCAACCCGTGCGGCTTCGTGATGTTGCCGAGCTACCTCATGTACTTCCTGGGCATGGAGAACCTGCGGCCGGGCACCGAGCGCACATCGCTGCGCCGCGCCCTCGCAGTCAGCCTGTCCGTGTCTGCCGGCTTCATGTCGGTGTTCATCACCCTCGGCGTCATCGCCAAGTGGGCCACCGATTCCTTCCTCGACAAGGTGCCCTATGCCTCGCTCGTGGTCGGCGTCGCCCTCATCGTGCTCGGCATCGCGATGGTCTTCGGCTATCGCCTTCCGTTCACCACCCCCAGGCTCGACGTCGGCGAACGCGACCGGTCCGTGATCAGCATGTTCGTGTTCGGAATAGCCTTCGCCGTCGCCTCCCTCGGCTGCACGATCGGGCCGTTCGTCGGCACCGTGCTGGGCGCCGTGGCCACGGAGGGCATCACCACCGGCATCGCCGCAATCGCGCTGTACGGCCTGGGAATGGCGCTGCTCGTCACCGGCCTCACCGTCACACTCGCGATGGCCAACACCGCGCTGCTCCGTCTCCTGCGTCGTGGCATGGAGTGGTTCGAGTACATCGCCGGCATCTTCGTGCTCCTCACCGGCGTGTACCTGACGTACTACTGGTACAGCAGCATTCGCGAGGACTACGACAACGCCGTCACGTCCCAGGCCACCTCCTGGCAGGAGCAACTCGCCCGCTTCGTGCAACGAAACCAGACCACTGTCGTCACGCTGGCATTAGTGGTGATCGCTGTCGCCGTCGGCCGCTCGATCATGTCGAAGCGCCGGCCGCAGCCCGAATGACCGGCGCCCCGTTTCGCGAACTGCTGGCCACGCCCGGCGTGCGCGAAGTGTGCCACCTCCGCAGCCGGCTGGGCTTCATGGCGTACCACGGCGGTTCCCTGGAAGTACTCACCGACATCGTCGCCGAACAGGCAGCCGAGGGCAGCGGGGCCAGCTACTACGGCGTGCTGCAACCTCCCGACTTCACCTGGCACATCCCGTCGCAGCGCGTCTCGCCGGTGGAGTCGGACGTGTTGGCAGGCTTCCTCGAGCACGTCGACATCGTCATCACCATCCACGGATTCGGCCGGCACGGGTTGTGGACCACCCTGCTGCTCGGCGGCCAGAACCGTCCCTTCGCCGACCACGTCGCCGGGCAGCTGCGCAACCATCTCACCGAATACACGGTGGAGACGGAACTGGACGCAATGCCCAAGGAGTTGCGCGGCCTGCACGCCGACAACCCGGTGAACCTGCCCCGCTGCCAGGGAGTGCAGATCGAACTGCCACCCCGCGTCCGCGGCAGCAGCCCGGTCTGGAAGGACTGGAAGGGTCCCGGCCTGGTGCCGCACACCTCGTCACTGATCGACGGCCTCGTCGCAGCCGCCACCACCTGGCCTCGCTGAGCGGGAGCCGCAACGACCCTCAGGGGGCCAGGCGGTCGATCTGCCAGGTGGTGCGCTGGCCATCGGGCGGCTGCAGCGGGTCGTTCGGTTGCAGCGGGTCGTTCGGCCGAACGGTGTAGCGCAGGCGATCGTGCAAACGGCTGGGGCGACCCTGCCAGAACTCGTAGTACTGCGGCTGCAGCAACCACCCACCCCAGAAGGTGGGGCGCGGCACCGGCGCGGCACCGAACGTCGCGGCCATCTGCTGGACTCGCTGCTCGAGCCACGCCCGATCGGGGATCGGTTGCGACTGCGGCGACGACCACGCGCCCACCTGCGAACCCGGCGGCCGGGAGGCGAAGTATTCGTCACTCTCGGCCTCGGGTACCCGCACGACTTCGCCCATCACGCGCACCTGGCGATACAGCTGCAACCAGGTGAACAGCATCGAGGCCCGCGGCTCGGTCGTCAGCTGATGGCTCTTCGCCGATTCGTAGTTGGTGAAGAACGTGAACCCACGCTCGTCGGCCCCGCGCAGCAGGAGGTAGCGCGACTGCGGCCAACCTTCCTCGTCGATGGTGCCGAGCACGAACGCGTTCGGCTCGGTGCAACCGGCCTCGCCCGCCTCGCGATACCAACGCCGCCACTGCTCCATCGGATCGGCATCGACGTCGGGGATGTCGAGCCCGGCGGTCTCGTAGTCGAACCGATGACGAGCGAGCTCGGCGAGCGGATCGATGGTCATCGTGGGCCGATCACGGTGATGCCACGCATGTACGGACGAAGCACGTCGGGCACCACCACGGTGCCATCGGCCTGGCGGCAGTTCTCCACGATCGCCGCCCACACGCGCGGCACGGCCAATGCCGAACCGTTGAGCGTGTTCGCGACGGTGGTTCCCTTCTCCCCCACCCTGCGGTAACGGATGTCGGCGCGACGGGCCTGGTAGTCGCTGAACCAGCTGACCGAGCTGACCTCCAGCCAGTCGTCGCAACCGGGCGCGTACACCTCGATGTCGAAGCTGCGGTGATGGCTCTGCCCCATGTCGCCGGCGCAGATCTCGATGACGCGGTAGGGCAGGCCGAGCCCTTTGATCAGTGCCTCGGCGCGATCGCGCAATTCGACGAGCATGGCGGCCCCTTGCTCTGGTGTGCTCACCGCGAGGATCTCGACCTTGTCGAACTCGTGGGCGCGCAACATGCCACGGGTGTCACGACCCGCCGAACCCGCCTCGCGGCGGTAGCACGGCGTGTAAGCCATCAGCCGGATTGGCAGCTGCGCTTCCTCGAGGACCTCGCCCGCGTACAGCGACGTCAGCGGCACCTCGGCGGTGGGGATGCACCACAGGTCGTCGCGCCCGATCGCATAGGCATCGTCGGCGAACTTGGGCAGTTGGCCGGTGGCGGTGAGCGTGGCAGTCGTGACCAACGAGGGCGGGCGCACCTCCTCGAACGCGTCGGCATTCATGTCGAGCGCGTACTGGCACAGGGCGCGGGCAAGCGTGGCACCGGCGCCGCGCTGCATCGTGAACATCGCGCCGCTGATCTTGGTGGCGCGCTCGTTGTCGAGGATGCCGAGAGCTGCCCCGGTCACCCAGTGCGGCACCCGTTGGTGTTCGGGGAACGACTCGGGCAGGAACGGCCCCTTGATGACAGGGTTCTCGCGCTCGTCGGCCCCGTCAGGTGCTTCCGGGTGCGGCAGGTTCGGGATGCGCAGCAGCAGATCGCGCAACTCGGCCTGCGCGCCTTCCAGCTGGTCGGCAGCCGCCTTCTCCTGCTCGCCGAGAGCACGGCTCTGCGCCTGCAACGTCTCGGCGCCGGCAGCATCGCCATCGCGACGCTTCGCCGCGACCTGCTTCGACAGCTCGTTGACCTCGGCGCGCAAGCCGTCGCGACGGGACTGGATGTCGCGCACCCCACCATCGAGTTCGGTGGCCCGAGCCAACTGGGCCGGCACCTCGGCGTTGTGCCGGCGGGCCAGGGCGGCACCCACGCCATCGGGGTCGGTACGCAGCAGTCGGACATCGATCACATGCTCAGGCTAGTGCGACCTGGCTGTGCGACTGTAGGGGGTTTGGGGGGAACCCCAGGGCCGACCGACGACGGCGGTAGCGTCAGCGGCGTGGCAGCGGTGGAGGTGAGCGGTCTGACGGTTCGCTACGGCGAGCTGGAAGCGGTGCACGACGTCTCGTTCAGCGCCGCTGCGGGCGAGATCACCGCGGTGCTCGGCCCCAACGGCGCCGGCAAGACCAGCACGATCGAAGTGTGCGAGGGCTACCGCCGTGCCACCGCCGGCAGCGTGCGGGTCCTCGGCCTCGACCCAGGCACACGACAACGCGAACTCAGCGAGCGCATGGGCGTGATGTTGCAGGAGGGCGGGGTGTATCCCAGCGCTCGCGTGCTCGACACCGTTCGCCACTACTGCGCGTTGTACGGCAAGGGCGCCGACCCAGCGTCGCTCGTGCAGCAGGTCGGCCTCGCCGATCGCTCCACGGCGGCCTGGCGGCACCTCAGCGGCGGTGAGAAGCAGCGTGTCTCGCTGGCACTGGCCATGGCTGCGAAGCCGGAAGTGGCCTTCCTCGACGAGCCCACCTCGGGGGTGGATGTGAACGGCCGCGACACGATCCGCACCATCGTTCGCGGTCTTGCGGCCGGCGGTTGTGCGGTCGTGTTGGCCACCCACGAGCTCGACGAAGCCGAGCGCCTCGCCGACCGCGTCATCATCTTCGATCAGGGTCACCTGATCGCCGACGGCACGCTCGCCGAGCTGCGCCGCGGCCACGACGAGATCCGCTTCCACAGCAGCCCCGACCTCGACACCGCAGCGCTCGCCAGGAGCATCGGCATGGTGGCCAGCCGGGTCGGGCACGACGAATACGTCATCGACGCACCTCCCCACCCGCGACTGATGGCGCAACTCACCGCGTGGCTGGCCGATCAGGGCCACCCACTCACCGACCTGCGCGCCGGTGCGCAACGATTGGAAGACGTCTTCCGTCGGCTGACGGCCGAGGACGGCGACGAGCGATGAGACGTTTCCGCACGCAGCTGCGCACCGAACTGCAACTGGTCACCCGCAACGGCGAGCAACTGCTGCTCACGCTCGGCATCCCCGTGCTGCTGCTCGTCTTCTTCAGCCTCGTCGATGTGCTGCCCACCGGCACCGAGGATTCCGTCGACTTCCTCGCACCGGGTGTGCTCGCACTCGCGGTGATGAGCACCTCGATGGTCAGCCTCGGCATCGGCACCGGCTTCGAACGCAGTTACCACGTGCTCAAGCGGCTGGGCACCACACCACTGGGCCGCGGTCGTCTCCTCGCCGCCAAGATCGCGTCCGTTGCCGTCGTCGAGCTCGTCCAGTTCGCAATCCTGGTACCGGTTGCCTACGCGCTCGGCTGGTCGCCCGCAACCAGCAACTGGCCGGCGGCCATCGGTGCGGTGCTGCTGGGCACGATGGCATTCGCCGGCATCGGGCTCACCTTCGCCGGCCGACTACGCGGCGAGCTGAACCTCGCCGCACTCAACGGCCTGTACCTCGTGCTGCTCTTGCTCGGCGGCATGGTCATCCCGTTCGCCAGACTTCCCGGTGCCATCCGCGCGGTCGCCCATGCGTTGCCCAGTGGTGCGCTGGCCGATGTGTTGCGCGAGACGCTTGGTGGCAACGGAACACGGCCCGGCACCAGCTGGCTGGTGCTCGCGATCTGGGCGCTGGTCGCTCCCCTCATCGCCGCCGCGCTGTTCCGCTGGGACTAACGTGCCGCTCAGCGGCGAGGCTCGACCGGGGCGCTGCTGCGTTGAAAAGCTTCGTCGACTTCGCGGTACATGAGCGGCAGCTCGTCGACACCGACGATCTCGGTGGCCGGCAACCGATCCTCGGGTCGGTAGCTGTTCTCGCGAGCGGTTACCATCCCGAACCGCTTGAAGAACATGTAGATGACGATCGTCCACAGGAAGATCCCGCCGCCGATCTTCATGATCACGCCGGCGATCTGCTGGTCGTCGAGGACACCGACGCCCCACACGCGCACCGGCTGGTTGCCGTAGTGCCGATACACGGGACCCTCCGCCATCGCCAACCATGCAGCCGGCACGGTGGGCACCACGCTCTGCAGGAACAGGTAGATCATCTTGCCGCCGGGCTTCATCTGCACCTCGCGGAACGGGCCGACGACCGGCATCCACATCAGCAGCGCGGCGAGCACGACCGCGAGGTGCAACAGGTAGTGCAGCGGGCCGTTCACCGTGGCCGTGTTGACCACACCCGGCACGTGGAGGATCATGACGACCCCGTTGAACAGCACCCCGGCAACGACCGGCTTGGAGAGGAACCGGACCACGCGGTAGCTGGCGCCGTTGCCTACCAGCACTCGCAGCAACCACTCGGGTGTTGCCAGCAACACCAGCGGCGCCATGAAGTAGCTGAGCATCATGTGCTGCAGCATGTGCACGCTGTAGAGGTAGTCCTCCCCGATCTGGTGGATGGGCCAGGTGCTCGCCGAGAACAGGATGGACATCGCTCCCACGAAGCACCACCGGTTGCGACGGCTGATCACCTGCTCACCGGGGCCGACCGCCTTGGGGCCGATCTCGCGCACCGCGTACACGTACGCGCCGATGAGGAAGGCCACCAGCAGGTACACCTCGACGTTCGTCTGGAAACGCCACGGGTCCGCGTACGGAGCGGCGGCGATCATGACGTCACCGATCGAAGAACTGGAAGGTGGAGAGGAACACGCTGTAGACGAAGATGGCGAGCCCGAGCCCGATGTAGAACATCGTGCTGAACACCTTGCTGTCGTACTTCAGGTGCATGAACACGAGGATGATCATGAAGAACTTGATCGTCATCAGGATCAGCAGCACAGGAGTCGCGAAGCCGCCCAGATCGATCCAGTAGGTGGAGGTTTCCAGCGCGGTCAGCAGCGCCAGGATCAGCGCGATCTTGATGAAGTGCCGATCGCTGGGGACGTGGTGCCCATCGTGGGCGTCGCCCTCGGTGTGCTCGTCGGCGTGATCGCTGTGTTCGGTGACTGCGCTCATGGGAAGTTCCTCAGGCCGGGATCAGGTAGACGAGGGTGAAGATGACGACCCACACGACGTCGACGAAGTGCCAGTAGAGACCGATCATCTCGACCACCTCGGCCTTGTCGCCCGAGATGCGGCCGCGACCGATGATGGCCGCCAACGCGATCAGCATCACGACGCCGAGCGTCACGTGCACGCCGTGGAAGCCGGTGAGCGTGTAGAAGCTGGAGGAGAACAGGCTGGTGGTGAAGCCGAGACCTTCGTGGTAGAAGGCGGTGAACTCGTACACCTGCCCGCCGACGAACAAGGAGCCCAACAGCGCCGTGACCATCAGCCACATCTTGGTGTTGCGGTCGTCCAGCCGCTTGGCCGAGTTCACGGCCAGCACCATGGTGAGCGAGCTCATCAGCAAGATGAAGCTGCTGACGGATGTGAGCGGGATGTCGAACACCTGGCCCGGGCCGGGACCACTGCCGCGGCGGCCGCGATACAGCATGTAGGTGCTGATCAGGCCGCCGAAGAGCAGGCACTCGCTGCCGAGGAACAGCCACATCGCCAGTTTGTTGTTGCTGAGCCCTGGTGTAGCGACGTGCGCGCCGTGACCTTGGGGGCCGTGACCCGCGACGTCGTGACCGTGACCCTCTGGCGCGGCGGGGGCGGAGGCGGAGGCCTCCTCGTGGACGGTGATGTCAGCCAATTGACGCCAACTCCTTGCTCGGACCGCTGCCATCGTCTGATGGCGGGTCGTAGTCGCTGTCGTCGGCCACCGAGGGCTCGAGCACCAAACCGAAGATACCGAGGATCAAGATGCCAACACCGACCACCGAGAGCAGCAGGTTGAAGATCACGCCATAGGCGATGATGGGGAGGCTGAAGGCCAGCACGATCGGCCAGTACGACGGCGACGGGAGGTGGATGTGCGCATCAGCGGCGGCTTCTTCCGCAGCGAGGATCTCTTCCGCGCTCTTCACCTTCACCAAGCGCGGTCCGGCGTCGGTGTCGACCTCTTCGTACTTGCGGTGGAAGAACTCGTCCAGCGCATGCACCGTCGGGATGCTGTCGAAGTTGTGCTCCTTCGGCGGGCTGGCGGTCATCCACTCCAGGGTGCGGGCATCCCACGGATCGAGCGGCGCCGGCGCGCCTTTCTTGGTGGTGACGACGACGTTGATCACGAACAGCAACACACCGAGAGCGAGGGTGAACGACCCGATCGTGGCCACCAGGTTCCAGAAGCCGAGGTTGAAGAAACCCTCACCGGTGAGCTTCTTGGGCCACACGACCATGCGGCGCGGCTGGCCCTGCATGCCGAGGATGTGCATCGGGGCGAACGTGAGGTTGACACCGACGAACATCAGCCAGAAGTTCCACTTGCCGAGGCGCTCGCTGAGCATCTTGCCGAACATCTTCGGCCACCAGTAGTAGAAGCCGGCGAACAGCCCCATCACCGCCCCACCGACGATCACGTAGTGGAAGTGGGCGACGATGTAGTACGTGTCGGTCTGTTGCGTGTCGGCCGGCGCCGAGGCGTGGGTGACGCCGGACAGGCCACCAATGGTGAACAGCACGATCACGCCGATGGCAAAGTCCATGGCCGTCGTGAACCACAACTTGCCGCCCCACAGGGTGAGCGTCCAGTTGACGATCTTCACGCCGGTGGGAATCGCGATCAGCATCGTGGATGCGGAGAACACCGCCACGGTGACCGGGCCGAGACCGCTGGAGAACATGTGGTGGGCCCACACACCCCAGCCGACGAAGCCGATGGCGGCGCCGGAGAAGACCACGAACTTGTAGCCGAACAGCGGCTTGCGGGCGAAGGTGGGCAGCACTTCGGAGACGATGCCGAAGCTGGGCAGGATGATGATGTACACCTCGGGATGACCGAAGATCCAAAACAGGTGCTGCCACAGCAACGGATCGGCGCCCTTGTCGACGTCGAAGAACGCAGCGCCGAAGTTGCGCTGGAAGCCCAGCAGGAACAGCGCCACCGTGATCACGGGCATTGCGAACAGGAGCAGGAACTGGGTCACCATCACCATCCAGGTGAACACGGGCATGCGCATCAGCGACATGCCCGGCGCCCGCATGTTGATGACCGTGACGATCAGGTTGATCGCGCCGACCAGGGACGCGATGCCGGTGATCTGCAGGCCCAGCAGCCAGAAGTCGACGCCGTGGCTGGGCGAGTAAAGCGGGCTGGAGTTCGGTGAGTACATGAACCAGCCGCCGTCGGCTGCGCCGCCGAGCACCCACGACGTGTTCAGGAAGATGCCACCGAAGAGGAAGAGCCAGAACCCCAGTGCGTTCAGGCGGGGGAAGGCAACGTCGCGGGCACCCACCTGCAGCGGCAGGAAGTAGTTGGCGAACGCTGCCGCCATCGGCATCACGAACAGGAACACCATCGTGGTGGCGTGCATGGTGAACATCTGGTTGTACAGATCGGCGCTGAGCACTGTGTTGTCGGGGGCGGCGAGCTGCAAGCGGATGAGCAACGCCTCGAGGCCACCGACCAAGAAGAAGAACATCGCAACGACGCCGTACATGATGCCGATCTTCTTGTGATCGACCGTGAACACCCACGACTTCCAGCCGGTGCTGCTGACGGGACGCTTGAAGACGCCCAGCGAAGTGGACGCCGTGACCAGCGCCGGCGAAGTTGCGCCCGCGCCGACGACCGCGGGGACGGCGGAAGGTCGTTCGATGGTGGCCATCTGTGGGCTCCCTCAGTTCCGCTCGAGCAGGTAGGCGATGAGCTCTTCGATCTGAGCCTCGGTGAGGTTCAGGTTCGGCATGCCGCGAGTCTTGCCGCCCGTGGGACCGAGTTTGGTCGGGTCGGCGTACATCGGCTTCATTGCCGGTGCGTTACGCAACCATGAACGCAGGTTCGCTTCATCGAAGCACACCGGCGTGGTGGCACCCGCAGGCGTGTCCATCCAGACGCCCTGCAGGTACAGAGCGCCGAACTCGTCAGGCGGTGCGTTCCACAACTTGTCGCGGCACTCGGCACTGATCAGGTCGAAAGTCCAGCCGGCAAAGGCGGTACGCGTCATCAGGTTGGTGAGGTTCGGCGCAGCCCCGGCAAGCACGAACAGGTCGGGCTCGGCAAGCACCGGCACGTTGGTGGTGTTGCCACTGGCATCGGTACCCGGTTGCGAGAGATCGTTCACCTGGTGGCACCGGCTGCACTGGGCGATGAACGTGGACTCGCCGGTGGCGGCCAGGGTGCCGGCCTTCGGCGCGGCGTATTCCTGGGTCTCGTTGGCAACCCACGTGGCGAAATCGGTCGTGTTCAGCGCAATCGCAGCTTGGCGCATGCGAGCGTGGCTGAGACCGCAGAACTCGGTGCACTGACCGGCGTACAACCCGGGCTGGTCGGCCTGCATGCGGAGCGTGTGCAGTCGGCCGGGCACGGCATCGCGCTTGCCGTTGAGCCGAGGGATCCAGAAGCTGTGGATGACGTCGCGGCTGGTGATGCGCAAGAGCACATCGGTGTCGGCGGGTATCACCAATTCACCACTGGTGACGATCGACTTCGTGATCTCGACGCCACCGCAGGTGCTGCCCTGCACGTAGTCGTACTCCCACCACCACTGCTGGCCGGTGACGTTGATGACGCAATCGTTGTCCTTCCTGTCGAGCTCGAACACCTTGGCGATGCTGGGCACCGCGACCATCACCAGCACGATGGCCGGCAAGATTGTGAGCAGGACTTCCAACTTGGGATTGCCATGCGTCTGCTCGGGGATCTCCTGCCCGCGATCCTTGTACTTCCAGAGCGCGTAGCCGATCACTGCGAACACGATCAGCCCCACCACGCCGGAGATGTAGAACAACATCCGCTGCAAGCCGTCGATGCTCCGTGCATTGGAGCCGGCCGGGTCGAATATGTCTTGCGGTGCGTTCTCGGCACAACCAGCCAACACGACGCCCACGCCGACGACGAGGGCGACGAGGCGACCACGACCACGACCAGCGAACTGACCTGCGCGGGGACTCACCATTTTCTCACTCTGCTCCTTGTCTCGGGCACGACTGTTCTCGGGCACGACGGCTCATGGCACGACGGTTCATGGCACGACGATAGCGATCACTGCGCCCGGGACGCCGGGTACCAGCAGCTCCAGTGGGCTGGCAGGACTGGCGGCGTTGGTCTTGGGGATCCTGAAGTCGAGATAGGTCTGTTTACCGGGGTTGGCCGCAGTGGTGCACTTCACCACTTCCGGGTTTGCTGCGAAGGTGCCGAGACGGGCGGTGAGCCGCTGCGGATCGGCGGACTCATTGTGGAAGATGACGCCGACCTGTGCACTACGGGGCACCGCAATCTCGTGATATTCGATGTTCTCGTAACCGTTGATGAATGCCACCAGCTCGCCGTCGGCCTGCAGGTAGACGTTGGCAATGACGTTGCTCTTGGCGGAGACGTCCTGCGAGGAGTGATCGTCGATCTCGCCCTCGGTACCCGGCTCGAGGCACAGCGCCGAACCGGCGGTGGTCGGATGCGCGGTGATGTCACGTTGGCCCTGCACCGCCGCCGCAACGCCGGCGCCGAGCAAGGCCACCGCACCGAGGGCGCAGATGCCGGCAATGGTGCCCTTGGTGACCTTGCGACTGGTGGCGAACAGGAAGCCGCCGCCGAGGATCAGTGCGCCGATGACGATGAAAACGACCTTGCCCGTCTCGACATCGAGGCTGAGCATGATCCGTGAAAAGGAGTACACCACTGCCCCCAGGCCGAGGGACCCGAGGATGGGGAACTCGAGCGGGTGCAGGATGCGCTTGCGGATGCTGGCGTTGTACTCGCCGTCGGCGCTGGCCCGTTCGCTCCAGCCCTGCACCATCCACTCGACGGTGGAGGCGAGCAGTGCGACCACGGCAACCTTGAAGACGACCGGCTTGCTGACCGCACCGATCACCAGGCCGGCGACACCGACAGCGGTGATCAGCGGCCACAGGCTGCGGCCCACCGGCGGTTGAGCAGCGGCGGCGGTGTACTCCGCGCCCTGCTCCATGGCCGGCACGTTGCCGTCGCGATTGAAGTAGTTGATGCCGGCCAGGAAGCCGAACACGATCGCCAACGTCAGCAACCCGACGGTGCCCATCACGCCGGTGGGGCCATCCGTGCTGGCGGCATGGACGACGGCCCCGGCGAGCGACAGTGCGGTGGCACCGAAGAAGAGTTTCGAACCTGTGGTGAACATGGGCCCCCCGCTACTTCGTCACGTAGACCACGAACCAGAGCATCGTGTACGCAACGCTCAGGAAGTACCAGTACAGCGCATGCGCCGAGACGACCTCGCGGTCGGTTGTGCGGCCGCCCAGGTAGCGGAACGCAGTCACGGCGCTGAACACGACACCGACCATGGCCAGCGCGAGCATGACCCCGGTGAGTGTGTAGAACATGGCATTGAACGTGCCGTCTCCGTCCGTCACGGCGGCGGGCAGTTTCATCTGCGAATAGATGTACGCCTGTGCGTTGATGAACATCAAACCGATCACGCCGACCAAACCGAGAGCCAGACCGGTGTGCGGCTTGTCGCCACGCTTGGCCGAGTACACCGCCCATTGGGCGAACACGCAGATGGGGATGAACGCCAGCAACATGACGTTGGCGGCCACCATTGGCACGCTGACACCCTTGGGAACCCAGCGACCACCGGCGCTGACGGCCTCGTCGCGGAAGCGCAACCAGAGCGCGAGCATGCCCCCGAGCAAGGAAGCGCCGGCAGCGCAGCCCAGCGCTGTGCCGACGAAGACCTGCCGGCGCGGGGCGGAGGCAGGGGCAGGGGCAGACGGAAGGGCGATCATCAGGCGTCACTCCTGTTCGAGGGCTTGAGGTCCAGCAGTGGTTCGGCCGACTGCACGATGTGCACGACCGTGAAGTTGTCGGTAGGGGCAGGCGAGGTGGTGGCCCACTCCAACGTCTGGCCGTCGTACGGGTCGTCGCCGACGTGCTCGCCCTGGGTGAAGGCGCGCATCGCAAGTGCGATGAAAGCCAGCACGGCCAGCAGCGCGAGGCCGTGACCGACGGCGCTGAGCAGGTTCCAGATCTCCATCGGGCCCGAGTACTCGAAGTTCACGACCGTATCTGCCCCGCCCTCGACGGCCGGAAACACGGCGCCGGGCTGATCGGCGAAGCCGGCGATCAGCAACGGCAGCGAGGCCAGCTGGGCACCGGCGAACGCCAGCAGCGCCAACGGCAGGGCGGATTTCGTGGGCAGCGAGCGACCCCACCACTTGGGGCCCCAATAAGCGACCGCGCCCATCGCGAACAACACGCCGGAAAAGACCAGCGCCAACCAGGTGCCCTCTTCGTAGGTGGTGCCGATCAGGGCCGCATCACCGATGTGGGTGAGAGCGCTGGCGGCGACCCCGCCCAGGGCGAGCAGGCCGGCGAACAGGGCGAATACGAGCGGCGCAGCGACCTTCGGCTTGGCGGCCAAGCCCTTGGCCGCGAGCGCCACCGCGATGAACGCCCCGAGCAAGGGCACGCCGTGCACGAGACCGAACGGGACCAGATCCTTCAGCTTGTCGCCGAACGACAGGTCGAGGAAACCGGCGCGCAACGTGGCCGGCCACTGCAGCACGGTGCCGAAGACGGCAACGCCCACCAAGCCGATGCCGGCGAAGATGATGCCACGAGGGCGAACACGCTGGCGGGTGGAGGTGGCGACCGTCTCGGCCAGGAAGCCGAGTGCGGGGATGGCGAACAAGATGGTGGTGGGCTGACTGAAGCCGAAGGCGGCCCACTCGCCGAGCGCGCGGTTGCCGCTGAGCGCGCTCAGCGAGGGATAGCGATGAGCGACGAACAGGTACAGCAGGTCGCCGATCAGCACCGGCAGCGCCACCAGCATCCCAAGCGAAGCGACCAGCACGGACCAGGTGAAGAACGGCACCCGGCGCATGTTCATGCCCGGCGCGCGCGTGGTGAGGATGGTGGTGGCCAGCGACACGACGCCGGCGAGCAGGCCGGCGGCGACCAGCACTGCGGAGAGCGTGAACAGGTCGACGAAGCGAGCGTTGCCGCCACTGGGACCGCCGTTGTTGACCAGCGCGAAGACCGCCAGACCGGCGCCGATGAGCCAGGCCCAGAAACCGGCTGCGGCCAAGCGGGCAAAGGCGATCGAGCGAGCGCCAACCTGCAAGGGCACGATCGCGATTGCGACACCGATCACCAGCGGCAGCAGCACCATGTAGGTGAAACCGAAACGCTCGAGCGAGAACAACTGGGTGAGCGAGCCGACGGCAATCCACTCCTGCGTGGGCGAAATGCGCTCGATGCCCAGCATCGTGGCCACGGCTGCCATGGCGACGAACGAGAGCGCCGACGCTGCGATGTACGCGCGACCGATGCGCTTGTGGTCGGTGGTGGTCACCCATTCTGCAACGCACGCGAGACCAGAACCCGCTGAGGCCGGGGGGCTGGCGACGGGTGTATCGATGGTGGTCATAGGGCGACGAACTCGTTTCAGGTCGGGCGCGCCACGCGCAGGGCCATCAGTTGACAGAACAGAAGAAATGTTGCTGGGCTGACACTATCCGCGGGTGGCGTGCCGAACGGAAATCCTCAGCCAGGTGAGCGCAGCAGCACATCGGCGGTCATCGCTGCGAACAGCACCGTGACGTAGGTGATGGAGTACCCGAACACACGCATCGAGCGCTGGGGCGTGGGGTTGCGGCCGAGGTCGATGGTGCCCCACAGGAAAAGGGCACCCAACACGATGGCCGCGATGCCGTACACGAGGCCGAGATGGGCGACAGGCCACAACACGATCGTGGTTGAGGTCATCAATGCCGTGTAGACGACCATCCTGTGCACGGTGACCTGCAAGGTAGCCACCGCCGGCAACATGGGCACGTTGGCCGCACGGTAGTCGTCGGCGTAGCGGATGGCGAGCGCCCAGAAGTGCGGCGGGGTCCACAAGAACATCACCACGAACAACACCACCGGTGCCCACGCGAGGTTGTTCTGCACGGCCGCCCAACCCACCAGCACCGGAACGGCCCCAGCCGCCCCACCGATGACGATGTTCTGTGTGCTGGTGCGCTTCAACCACAGCGTGTACACGAACACGTAGAACAGGGTGGCGGACAACGCGAGCACGGCCGCCAGCAGGTTGGCCCAGGCCCACAGCACTGCGAAGGCAGCGATTTCGAGCCCGATCGCGAAGACCATCGCTTGGCGGGGCTGCAACAGCCCGGTCACCAGTGGCCTGCCCTGTGTGCGCGGCATCAGCTTGTCGATGTCGCGATCGACCACCATGTTGATCGCGTTGGCGCCACCGGCGGCGAGCGTGCCACCGAGCAGAGTGATGAGCACGAGCGAGGTGCGCGGCCAGCCACCTGCAGCGAGCACCATCGTGGGCACGGTGGTGATGAGGAGGAGCTCGATGATCCTCGGCTTGGTGAGCGCGATGTAGCCGCCGAGCTTGGTGGTGGGGATGCGACGCGAGCCGTGCGCCACCCCGCCCGGAGCGAGCCGAGAAGGGACGAGGGGCCGGGAGCCGACTGCCATGGGGTGACATCGTAGGGGCGGCTGCGCAGCGAGGCCACCTGGCGGCCGCCTCCCGGCCGGAATCCGCAATCGGTCATCATGCGGCAGACTGTGTCGATGCCGCCCACCACTGCGCCGGTCGTGACCGACCAGCCCGACATCGACGCCGTCACGGCAAATGATCGTCCTTGGATCGTGCTCGTGTGGAACGACCCGATCAACCTGATGAGCTACGTCACGTTCGTGTTCCAGAAGGTGTTCGGCTACAACCTGGAGAAAGCGACGGAACTGATGCTCGACGTGCATCACAAAGGTCGCGCAGTCGTCAGCAGCGGCGCTCGCGAGAAGGCCGAGATCGACGTCTTCCGGCTCCACGAGCACGGCCTGTGGGCCACGATGCAGCAGGACGACTGAGTCACTGATGGCGGCGCCACCGATCGAGCCGGTCGACGGCGTCTACGTGACGCCGCGCGGTCGGCGCCTCGCCGCCGATTCGGTCTCCTGGTTGGCAACCCGCAGCGGCGGCCCCGGCGGGCAGCACGCCAACACCTCCGACACGGCCGTCACGATCACGATCGACGTCGGGCGCACCGGCCTGCCCGAGGTCGTGCGCTCGCGGATCGAGGCGACCGTCGGTGCCACCGTGGTGGCCACGTCGGCCAGGTCGCGATCGCAATGGCGTAACCGGCACCTGGCCTGGCAAGAGGCGATGACTCGACTCGACGAAGCGGCGGCCCCGCCGCCGCCCCCCCGAGCACGCACACGGCCCGGTTGCGGCGCACGCGAGGCGCGGTTGCGCGACAAGCGCGTGGTGGGCGAACGCAAGCAGGCTCGGCGGCCGCCGAGTGCGGACGACTGAACCCATACGCGACGAAGGCCCCCGCCCGAAGCGGGGGCCTTCACCGAGGGGAATTCTCCACCGAATCAGGTCGTGGTGGTGGCGTGGTGGTCGACTGCCAGGATCATGTCGTCGGCCTTCTTCGAGGTGAACGCATGCACGAAGCCGGCGATCGACAAGACGAAGAGGACGATGGCGGCGAGGTAGGTGACCAAAGCGGCCTGACCGGCCCGCTCACCGAACACGCTGAACCCGTAAGACGTGAGCAACAGACCACGCAGGGTTTCGCCCCGCAGCAGCGTGTCGAACCGGAGGCTCTGCAGCTTGTCGGCCTTGGCCTGCAGTTCGGCGATCGCTTCGGCCGGCTCGCCGGCTTCCGTTGCGTCGGCGACGGCTGTCCTTGCTGCGCCCACCAAGGCGCCGACCGTGGCGTAGGTGTAGCTCTTGCCGTCGACGATGCTGGCTGCGAGGGTGTGCAGCCGGATGAATTCCTCGGAGTAGCACTCGGCCTGCTTACCGGTGAGCATCTGCTGGCCGGCGTACTTCTGCAGGCAGCTCGAGTTGGCCTCGGAGGTGAGTTGCTTGTCGGCGACGAAGGCATCGACTGCCTCCTGCGAGCCGAGGGCCTCGTTCAGCAAGGCTTGGAAGTCCTCTTCCGAAGCGAGCTTCTCGGCCGGCTTGAAGGAGATCTCCTGCTCCCGCAACTGATCGCGGACATAGGTCTCGGCGAAGTTCTTCTGGTTGGTGAGAATCAGACCGACGACCAGCAGCAAGATGGAGAAGATGATTCCTCCGACGCTGAAGGCGATGTCGAGTGTGCGGCGCTTCATGATGGGTCCTCCCCTGCGATCAAATCGGGTTGTGATCGCAATCACATGCTGCGCCTCGCTCGTCGACCGAGGAAGGGCACAAATGCACCAGGGTCAGGAGAGCCCCTTTCGGCCCCTGCCGCTTGGGCCCTATGAAACAACAACACATCAAACGAGCACCCGACAGGCGAGGTTGAGACCACGCAAAGTAGCTGTTGTGCACGCTGCGTGAGATGGGCTACGGTGACCCACACCAGATCGAGTCAGGAGACCTCCGATGGATGTGTCGAGGCTGCAATCGAACGACGTGTTACAGGGCCATCATGTGGACGCTACCGCGCATCGAGAGCGTCAACGCCGTCTCCGCCTCTGGAAGCTGGTCGCGATCCTCGGCGGGCCGCTGGCGTGGTTCTGGTATCGCGAGTTCACCGGCGACCCGGTTAGCCCTGGCCTCCCGGCGATCATTCGTGACAGCCCTGAGCTGGCGCTGCTGGTGATCCTGATGGGCGTGATGATGAGCATGATGCTCATCCCGTACATCGGCGCCGGCCGCTCGCCGCACACCGTGCTACGTCCGGAGGACTCGAACATCCGCCTCTCGGATGTGGTCGGCGCTTCGGCCACCAAGCGCGAGGCTGTCGACACGCTCAATCTGTTCCTCAACCACAAGACATTCCTCGACGAGATGGGTGGCACTGCGCGCCGCGGCGTGCTGTTCGAGGGCCCGCCCGGCACCGGCAAAACGTATCTTGCCAAGGCGCTGGCGGCCGAGGCCGGCGTGCCCTTCCTGTTCGTGTCGGCGAGCGAGTTCCAGTCGATGTTCTACGGCCAGACCAACCGCAAGGTGCGCACCTTCTTCAAAGCACTACGCAAGGCCGCTCGCGCCGAAGGTGGCGCCATCGGCTTCATCGAGGAGTTCGACGCGATCGGCGGTGCACGTTCGGGCATGGGTGTGGGCAACAGCCGAGAAGGCGGCGCCGGAATCGTCAACGAGCTGCTCGTACAGATGCAGAGCTTCGATCTGCCCACCGGCCGGCAGAAGCTGCGCGGAAACCTGACCGATTCCATCAACCGCCTGATGCCCAAGCGCTTCGCACTGCGGCGGCCCAAGCTGCAGCCGGCCAACGTGCTCGTGGTCGCTGCGACCAACCGCGCCGCCGACCTGGACCCGGCCCTCATGCGTCCCGGTCGCTTCGATCGCACCATCCACTTCGACCTGCCACCGCGCAGCGACCGTGTGCAGATCGCCGAGTACTACCTGA